>JAOZUR010000118.1 GCA_029938555.1 Candidatus Sabulitectum sp.
ACATTTCCAAGCGTGGTATTCTCGCTGTTCCAGAAGACCCAGAGAGTTACTATTCTGTGTACATGATAAGCACAGATTTTTGAGTTCAAATCCGGATACAGGAGCTTGTCTGAGAATCCTACAGATTATTCTAATTACAGATTTAAGACAGGATGCAGCATCTGTATTACATTAGGTTCGAGAATAAGGTTTACTCCATCTGCAAGAACTCAATCAATTGTGCTGTCACTGACCGCACTTTCTGAAATCGCTCATGATTCATTGCTTAACCGCTTGTTTTATACCTAAATTGAGCAGTTGATTGCAATTAAGGATTTCCTCAAACGTTCTATAGGCACTTGGCGGAAGATTCAGAGAGTTTCTGTTTTGTACAAATGATTAGTATCTACGGGTAAAATTGGTTGGTAAACAAATAAGATATAAGTGAAATACTTCAATCACTACAAAGTGAAGCAATTCGCTTCAAATTAGGGAAAGTGAAGCAATTCGCTTGACAAGGGAAAGTATTTTGCTGATATTTACTTTATGAAAAAGTGGATAGTTGTAATTGCAGATATTGTAAATTCGCGTTTGGTGGAGAATCGCATGGATCTCCAAAGGCGTTTGCAAGCGGTTCTTGAAGAGGTGAACAGCTCTTCTGATTCAGTTTATTCTCCATATACAATTACACTTGGAGATGAGTTTCAGGCTGTTTTAAGTAAATCAGATAATCTGTTTTGTGATTTATGGACAATAATGGAAAGAATCTTCCCCAGTAAATTGAGAATATCAATCGCTGTGGGAACAATTTCAACTGAAATGATAGAAACTACTGCTATTGGAATGGATGGTGAGGCTTTCTATATGGCTCGGGATGCACTTAAAGCTATGAAGAAATCTACTGCCGTTTTTGTTATTTCTGGTTTAGAGAATTCTTGCGAGGAATTGGTGAATGATTCTTTGGCTTCTATTGCCGATTCAAACCACTACTGGAAGAAAAATAGGATTGGGATACAGGCCAGATTGCTTCGTGAATCGTCAATCGAGACAATTGCAGATGAAATAAGGATTACTAAGTCTGCCGTTTACCAAAGTATAAAAAAGGGTAGATTGAATTTAACTACCATAATTTGTAACAGGGTAGCTTCAATGATTGATGAGGAGATACAAAAAAGTGAATGCTGATTTCTATATTTACTTATCTATCTTTTTATTTAGTAGGACTTTATGGATCCACTCAGAAAACTCAATCACTTTTATAAAAATGATATGCATTGCAGTCATTCCATTGATTTCTCTATTCTTTTTTTCGTTTGAATGGGAATCATTAGCAATAGCTGTTCCCTTTATGGTTCCGCCATTGCTTGAATACATTCTCGGTGGAAGGAAAAGCCGGGATGTTAATTTCTTGCGGTTCAGACAATTTGGATTAATAGTTGGCATACTTGCTTTTTTTTGGGCGTTTAGATTTGATTCCTCTCTGGTCCCCACCCAATTAGGAATTGATTTGAAATAAATTGTCTTCTCATTTTTCTTTCCTCTTGCCAGATGTGGCACTGAAATGTGGGAAAACTTCTGGATAATTATTGCTGGAATTCAATTGAGTGCAAGTGAATTGAATCTGGTAATACGCATGATTCTGTCAGGGATAAATGCGGAGCCGAGCAGTAATAACGCCATTGATCAGAAGGAATATAGCAGAGGAAGAATAATTGGTGCGCTTGAACGTACTCTCGTTTTTATTCTTTTTCTTTCCGGAAGCGCAGGGGCTGTGGGATTTGTCATAGCAGCAAAAGGCCTGATTAGGTTTTCAGAATTAGATAAAAGAGATTTTGCAGAATATTTTTTGGTGGGAACTCTCTTATCTGTCACCGGTTCTTTGATTACTTCAATTGTAGTAAACTGGCTGATGGTGTAGTGATCAAATGAATCAGCGCCCACCATTCGGCAGACGCTGATTTGTTCATTCACTTCGTCATTCAGCTTGACGTTGAAAGCTTTCCAGTATCAGACCTCCTGTTGTGTTGAGCTTAGCATAACAGGAGTTCTGATATAGTATTTTCAGATAAGCTCATAGTAAACTGGATGCAATACAACGGATATGCAGCGTTGTGTAAAATTGGTTCTCTTGTTGAGTTGCATAAGTGTTCTTCTAGTAGTACAATTAGAAGTACGATAGGAGGTGCGTCATTTGAAAATTCCACAGATTATTCCAATTACAGATTTAAGACAAGATGCAGCATCTGTATTACATCAGGTTCGAGAATCAGGTGAACCGCTTGTAATAACTCAACGTGGCAGACCAGCGGCTGTATTACTTAGCATTGAAGCATACGAGAAATCAGACAGGGATCGGCAGTTGCTACTGCTTCTTGCGCGAGGAGATAAAGAAATATTAGCAAGCGAAGGTTACAGCCTTGACACCGTCATGGAAGAAGCAGACCAGGTACTCAATGGCAAGCAGTGATAATCAGGTTTACTCCATCGGCAAGAACTCAATTCCTTGCAGGTATATCGTATATAAAAAAAGAAAATCCAAAGGCTGCCATGGATTTCAGAATAAAAGCTGAAAAGAATCTTACTCGGCTAACAGATTTCCCGAAATCCGGAAGGATCATTCCAGAGTTTCCTTATCTGCCTCATCGAGAGCTTCTTGTTAAACCATATAGGTTTTTCTACCGGGAGGTGGACAAGACAATCTGGATTGTTGCAGTCTGGCATTGTGCTCAGCTGCCACATAGACCGCGTGGAATTGACAACAGCTGACGCTGACATCATATCAGATTGCTGATAATGAAGAATCTCACAAGAAAGCGGAGGACTTCAAATGTATGGATTCGCAGATAGTTCAGAACTCAGGAACGATTTTGCCTGCATGTTGGCAGGGCTCTTTCTGTTCGGCCTTTCCTGCGGTGGAGAAAACAATCAGCCGGAAAGCAGTTCACCTGAATACAACGGTGAAAACGCAGATCTGTGCACACTTATTGTATTGGACTCCATCGGGGTAGAGCTTGGTGATTCCAACTATGTATTTGGAGCCATAAGGGAAGTCGACATTGGTCCAGACGGAGATATTTTTGTTCTGGACTGGATAAAGCGTGCGATCTTTCGCTATTCTCCTGATGGTGAATTTGTACAGCGAATTGGTGGCCAGGGCAGCGGGCCTGGAGAGATGAGTCAGCCGGGATTCTTTGAGGTGCTGGATGACGGCTCAATATGTGTGGTTGATGCGAATGGCTGGCTGAGATACGACAGTGCCGGGGAATCGCTCTCAACTCAACCTGATGAAGGCAGGCGGATACGCTATATGAACTCTGCTGATTCTATCTTTATCATAGGAGCCAAAGTTGAAGTTGAATGGCTGGATGATCAGATGCAGATCACAAAAAGGATTTGTCGTTTCGATTCACAGCAGCCCGACTCTGTAATCGTGGAATACCTTCAGATGCAATATCATCTTGAAACCGCAGAGATGAATGAATTCATGCGGGCAGCTGCAAGAGTGGACCTTTTTCCTATGCTGTTCGCAGCAGGTGACGGATTTGTCTGCATTGCTCCCGATCCGGTTGAAGAATCCGAGATCCTTATTTTCCATGAAGACGGCTCCGCAGCGAATACTCTAATACTTCCCTACCAGGCTGTTCAAAAAACTGAAGAGGAGATTGTGGAGGAAAAGCGGTTCATTGAGGCGTTCTTCCACCAATTTACAGGATACACTAATCGCGTTGACTGGATCCCGTTACCCAACCACCCCATGATCACGAATCTTGGTGTTGACAGCTTGAACCGGATCTGGGTGCAGAGGGGTTTTGAACAATA
>JAOZUR010000119.1 GCA_029938555.1 Candidatus Sabulitectum sp.
CCTAGCAACAAAAAAGTCCCGGTTTTACCAGGACTTTTTCAATAAAATAAAACCTTGTACTATCCTCTTGCTCGCTTCCAGGCCACAGGTATTGTCTCTGGGAATCTCCATACACAGATTTTCTCCTGATTGGCAACATACAATCCGCCTTTAGCACTATCTTCATACCCAAGCCATGTATGGAATTGCACCTTATTCAAGCAATCACCGGAAACAATGGTTTTTGTTTTCTTATCTGGATGAATATTGATTTCCTGCTGCGCATCGATGAATCGACTTTGTGCAGCAAGTAGTGGCTGTTCTGGCAGAACTTCTGTGAAAAGCACCTGGCGAAAAACCTTGCCAGGGCGATGTGTGGCATACCAAGCATACTCTATAGGGGTCAAATTTGAAACAATCAGTAACTGGATAGGAGACATAACAAGATATATGTGACTGGTTCTAGTGGTTTGAGCAGGGCTACCGGCAGCTTCAGCTACTTCAGCTGGTAACATTCCCTCATGGCAATCTCCAGGAGCGAATGAATGCAGTAGCTGCTTCTGCTCTAATTCTAGAACCTTGCCGCCAGTTTTTACAAGATAAATTTGTTTGTAAGCCATTGTTGGAGTACAAGAAAAAGCATTATTAGATAGTGCTGTTTTTGTGCGTTTGCCATTTGCAGCTGCTGTAAGGGCTTGTACAGAATCTTTATCAGCATCGCGCCAGTCACCTTCGTTAAGATATTTAAAATCAGGCTGATTATCTTTAGTTTTTAACTCAATGAAAAGCTTACGGCCTTTGAAATGTTTTCCTGAGCCTGGGCTATAGTGTCTTGCAAGCCCATCAATTCCAAGTGATGTTGCTGTGATTGCCCCTTGGGGAACCGATAAAACAAGTTGAGTATCTACCATTGCAAATTCCTTCTTTCAAGTAAATGTACAAAAAAACAGATTGAACACTATTTTATCTGCTGTAGTTTTAGTATCCTTTTGGTTTTCACTTTCATTTAAGAATTAAGCATACCGATTTGATTCTCATCCGTCAAGAAAACACATAACCAAAACATAACTCTGAAGTTAAAACTGGAAATAGATAAATTCATTACTGCCAAAGGCACCAAAAACTAGCAAAAGAATAATAGCGGAAAAATAAATCATCCAACGAAGTATTACATGAAGATTCTCTATTTGAAGAAAATGCTCTTTTGTCCGCTGAATCCATTCAAGAAAAAGAAGCAGGACAATTGCAAAAAACAGAGGAATATATTGACTGTAATTCAGGTTTAAATATGGAACAGAAATAATCCTTGTTATGTAATCAAAGGCTTGACTTAAACTGCTACTTCTAAAGAATATCCATGCAAAAGTCGTTGCAGTAAAGGTAAGGATAATTGCAAAAACTTCTTTAGCTGAAGGGAAAAAACGGTCTTGTGCTGCAGTTCCAATAAAACGAGGATGACGCTTTGCCAAAGTCATTGGTAAAAAATAAAGCCCATGTATGAAACCCCACAAAACATAAGTCCAGCTAGCACCATGCCACAGGCCGCAAAGGGTAAAGGTAAGAACGATGTTAACTGCTTTTTTTCGCCTGGACGGTCTTTTTCCACAAAGCGGTACATAAACATAATCCCGAAGCCATGTTGATAATGAAATATGCCAGCGTCGCCAGAATTCGGCGATATCTCTTGAAAAATATGGAAATGCAAAATTCTGCATCAAGTTGAAACCGAACAGCTTTGCAGTTCCAATTGCAATATCAGAGTAACCGGAGAAATCACAATACAATTGAATTGCCAGGAAAAAAAGACCAATCACAAGAGACAATCCATCATACTGAGCATGGTTGCTGAAAATATCTTCCACAATAGGAGATAGATTATCTGCAATAATCATTTTTTTCATAAAACCGGAAAGCATTTGTCGCAAACCATCTCTGGCCATGGGGTCTGAAAAATGTCTTTTTTTTAAAAATTGAGGTAAAAGCGTTGAAGCTCGATCAATTGGTCCTGCCAATAACTGAGGGAAAAATGCCACAAAAGAAAAGAATGCTATGATGTTTGTAGTTGGTTTAATCTTTTCATGGAAAATATCAATTGTATAACTTAATTTCTTAAATGTGTAAAAGCTTATTCCAACCGGAAGTATCAGGTTAAGCGTATGGCTGTCTGCAGATAACCCAATCGAGTTAAGCAGTTCAGTAAAAGAAAACACAAAGAAATTATAGTACTTAAAAAACCCTAATAAACCAAGATTTACAACAATACTGATAGTTAGAAGAAGGCGTCTTTTGTTACGCTTGTTTGTCTTAGGTAGATAAATACCAACGAGATAATCAACAAAACTGCTAAGTACAATTAAGGAAAGGAATCGCCAATTCCACCAACCATAAAAAACATAACTTGTTATAAGAATAAACGAATTCTGTAACAGCAAAGATCTTTTTTGCATAGACCAATACAAAAGGAAAACTATTGGAAGGAATATTGCAAACGGTATTGAATTAAAGAGCATTAATCACATCCAAGTAAATAGCTTCAGCCACAACAAGATTACCATATCCATCCCAATGAGGATTTTCCTCGGAGCTAAACATGGTATGCGATTCATCCCAGTCTTTTTGAAAAAACGGCATTAAATCAATAAATTGAAGATTTTCCCTTGAATCACATAATTGCTGAATGAGAATACAATCTGGATATCCTGTAATTTCAGTCTCACCTTCATACAAAGGAGCCCTTGGCCCATCGGCTACAAAAATCACCGGAACACCAAGAGAATTAAACTGATCAAGCAGATACTCTGTAACAAAAACGGTGGTGGAATCTAAAGTTTCTTCTTCTATTACATCAGCCCCACTTGAAAGATTTGCATTAGGATCAACAACGGCCCCTCTTGCCAGGAAAGCAAGATTTCTATTTGTTTTTAAGTATCGCAGAGTGGCGCTTCTTAATAGTATGGGAACTAGCCTGCTTGTTGTAAGCAGTTGTGGTGGTACACTACTCAATTCCTGATTTTCAAGGGATTCAATAGTGTGGCAAAAAAGAAAATGCGACTCCGGCGTATACAGGCTGCCTTTGGCATCATCTTCATTCAAAAAAACAACAATTACATCAGGCTGATACCTTGATATAACATCTTGAGATATTACAAGATATTGTGAAAGCATTGCTCCCCAGGTGCCGAAAGAATAAAAATCAACTTGTTTTTCGCTTTTTTCATGCATCAAAATATCTATGTGATCATTCAGATCAGACCAGTAACCCTCAAGATAAGAGTCTCCTATTAAGGCTACCATTGGATTTGTGCGATTTAATCTCTCGTTATAATCATATAAACTATTCCACCCTTGTGGATTAATGCGCCAAGCAAATCGACCCTTGCATAAGGCTCCATACGAAAAAAGACCCTGGGTAGAGCTTTGATAACTTCTAATAAGTGTTTCAGAATCCATATTGCTCATGGGATATTGCCTCGCGGGAAGTCCTACACGAAAAAACACTTCGAGGACTATGAATACTGCAAATAAAAAAACCGCTACCCTGATTAGAAAATTCTTCAAGTCCCCTCCTGAAAGTATACAATAAACAGCTACTTCTAACCAAAAATATCAAAATAAATCATAAAACACCAGTGCTATTTTTTTCCAACCAAGATAGATAGTCTATAGACAATCTAGAAATCGGTATAGAAATAATCTCTGCTACCTCATAGGGATGATTTGATTTGATAAACTTATAAAGTTCAGTTTCTTGCTCTACCGTGGTCTTAAAAGAGATCTGAAACTCTGTTTCATT
>JAOZUR010000120.1:0-1067 GCA_029938555.1 Candidatus Sabulitectum sp.
CTGAGCATTGGCTGCCCTTTGCCTATTTACCGCTTCTTGTTCTCGAATATGATGATGACACGGTGATTGAAGCTTATACCTTTCTGCTTGAAAACATGCTAATCTTTGTTGAATTCTCTATAGTAGATCTTTCTCTTTATGTTCATTTACCTGTTGACACATACAGATTCCTTAACACCTCCTACTTTCATCCACAGGAACTGATAAGCAATACATCCAGCACTGTACCTGTTCCCCCCTTTAGAGTGTACGATACCCTTGAACTGCTGGCTGAAGCCGCCAGAGATCCTCTGCCAATTACAAAGAGCACAGGAAGGATGTATGCACGAAAAGAGAAAAAACTTGCTGAACGGCTGATCTGCCTGCCTCAGACTGTTCCTTTCCGGGAATACTACACCAACTCAGAACGTTTAAACAATGCCATGATTGAAGCACAGACTTCCCTATATGGCCACACGATAACCGAAAACGGTAAGCTCTTCTTCTCAATAACTGAACAGGGAAAACAATGGCTTGAAAGCGGATTGACTGAAAAACTCACAGCCATTCTTGAGAAACATGTTCCCCCATGCTTTGATCTGAAAAAAGACTGCTTCAACCGGGATGTCTGGGGTATGGGTACTTCAGTGATGTTTAGCCTTCAAGCAATAAGAAAAATAAACTTCTCGCACTACATTGAGACCGATTTATCGGATTCGTTGTATCATGCGCTACAGAATCTGACTGATCTCGAGAATCCTGTTACCCTTGAATCATTCCTGGAGTACCAAGCTGAACAGAACAACCCCCTGACAGTTTTGTTCCATGCAGGGGCACCCCTGCTGAACAAAAAAGAATCTGACTGTATGAACAGGAAATATGTGATAGAAGAATCGGAAATGATCGATATCTGGAAGAAACGTCTTACATATTACTTAATAGAAACAGCCATTCCTCTGGGGCTTCTGAATTCCGCTAACACAAAATTAGAAAACAAAACGGTTCCTGTAATCGAGCTATCAAGTATGGGTATGTTCTTCACAGGGAAAGCCACCGAGATCAAACTAACTGAAAAACCATCAGATCCG
>JAOZUR010000120.1:1167-3762 GCA_029938555.1 Candidatus Sabulitectum sp.
GGGTAATCATCTGCTCCCGGGCAACAGGAAATTCACTGTAAATAACCTGAGCTAAATCTTTCCAGATAACTTCCAGCTCTTTGTATTCTGGCTGTCAATTTCTCTCTCATTTTTTTATAGGCATCTTATTCTTCCTTCTTATCTTCCACCATTTTTTTTATTTCTCGGTCAAAATCAGAGATATAATTCCTGTCTTGAATTACTCTGTATTTTTCGTATTCACTTTCAGCTTTTATTTTAGCTTCAAGCATACTTATTTTCCCTTTATCCTTGAGTATAGGATAATCTACTAATTCTAAGAACTGAATCAGAAAAATATCCCAATCTTTCATATTCATTACAGCTCTGTTTCTTGCTCTGCTTTCTGCCAAATCTAAATATGAAGAGACTATTTGTTCTAAAACTTTAACATGCTCTTCGTTTAAATAATTTTTAGCAACGATAACATCACTTTTTAGAATTTTACCATCGGGGGCGTGTTTCCATGTTTTTAAGCCTATATAAATTTTTTTGACATCGGCTTCGGTGTAAATAATTTCAGAAGCTGTTTTGCCAGTTATTGCCCAATGTAATTTATCTTGAACTGTTGCAAAAAACTGTTTAGTAATATCTGATTTACTGTCGTAATCAGCAGACAATATATATATATCGGTAACTTTTTGATATAATCGTCTTTCGCTTAAACGAATTTCACGAATTCGTTCGAGCATCTCTTCAAAATAATCTATTCCAAAATGCTTTACTTGTTTCAGACGCTCATCATCCATGGCAAAACCTTTGATAATATATTCGTGCAATATATCGCTTGCCCATTTACGAAACTGGGTTGCTCTGTGTGAATTTACACGATAACCAATAGCTGTAATTGCTTTAAGATTATAATGTTTTGTGGTGTATTGTTTACCATCTTCTGCAGTGTGTCGGAAATCCCGACATACTGAATTTTCAGTTAATTCACCATCAGCAAAAATCTTTATCAGATGTTCAGTAATGGTAGAGCGACCTTTTTCAAACAATTCGGCAATACGCTTTTGAGTAAGCCAAAGTGTTTCGTCCTGAAAATAAACATCAATATTTACCTTGCCATGCTCGGTTTGAAAGATTACAAAATTATCGAACTGTTGCAATTCGTTATTTTTTTTTGTTTTGTTTTTCTTGCTCATTTTTTTCTCTTTCTCGATTTTTTCTGTTTCGCAAACAGGATATCTTTTCTAATCATCTCCTAACAGAGTTTAATTGATACTCCAATCGCTCGGTATTGTTTCTGAAAGACTGCAAATGATACTTTTTTCAATGGCTTCATTAAATTATTTACTGCTGTGAAAAATAATAACATTACCACCGGATACTACAGGCTTTCGCTGGTGTGAAAGAATAACTTGAAAAAACTGTGCCTGCTGCTTTCTGTCGTCTTAACGCTACACGCAGGGAAACACCCGAGAGATTGAGTTCACTCTCTGCTTCTTCCTTAGTAAATGAGTATTTACCATGTACTTGAAGTCTATCAACATACTGTTTCATGCTAATCCAGCCATGCAATGCATTTTCATAATGTAACACATTCCGTTACATTCTGCATTCACACTGCAATAATGAATACTCATTCTCGTTTGTGATACCAGTTAGATCATACGGTTCTCTACGGCTTTTCCACTCAACAGGGAAACAACATACTGATTCAAACTTACCCCCTCGTTAACTGCCTGACCGGCAAGCCTGGCATGAAGAGACTTTGGCATCCTAAGCAAAAATTTACCGCTGTACTTGTCCAGCTTTTTAGGCTCTTTAATTGAGATGCCGCGATCGATGGCAGTTTTGAGCCAGAGGCTTTTTGCCTCATTGATTAGTGAGATTGCCTCTTCCATTGTCTCACCTTGTGTAATGCAACCTGGAAGATCAGGAATCTCTGCTACAAATGCCCCATCATCAGGATAAAGTTCGACTTTGTAATTCAGTAAAAGATAATATTCAAGATTATGATTCTTCATTTAATTCCCCAAATATGATTTCAGATGGCTTTGCGAGTATTTTCCGCAGGAGCTTCTCTTTTTTACTCATAAAACTCATGTCTCTCGATCAATGATACTACATGTGATATCATGCATCCATACTGCCTGTAGTTCATCCTTGACTCGCTTTCAAATTCATTCTTCCATTTTGGCCTTCCGGATACATCAAGCGTGATAACGCGGCTTTCTGAGATTCCAAACAAGCATTTGTGTAACCTGAACAGAGAATTGGGTGACTCTATATGATTTGTGGTTATTCTGTGAGACACAAATATTATTGTGTTTCCTGCAAGAGTACTTTGCTCTTACCGGTTGAAGTCTTCATTACTACCTGGGGACAATTTATCCCTATGTAAATTATTTTATCGGGTGGTTTTACGCTATCTGCTATTTCTGTTTGAAAACTAAGATCAGATGCTGAAGTGGGAGAAATTCTTACGAGATCGTGCATTTGAATACCAGTTCACTCTTAGACGCAGATTCGTGGGCAGAGTCAAGTTTCTGCAGGAAGAGCCCCACTTCATGTGAGTGCTTCATTTCAATCCTGACACTTTTCACCTGGTCGGCAAATTCTTTCATCACACAT
>JAOZUR010000121.1 GCA_029938555.1 Candidatus Sabulitectum sp.
AATCCATTTTGCCATGGCGGTTTCACCTTTCTAAATCATGATTCCCAAAGAAGCATTGTAGCACTTCCCTCTAAAACACTTCAGAAGACCGTGCTTATCAGAAATTCAACTTGACATTTACAAACCTTGAGCAAAGTAAGAATAATTCTTATACTACAAAGCAGATAATGATAAATATCTTTCACAGCTACTTTCCAGAGGGGTGCAAGTGAACAAGCAAAATCAACGAGATACTATTACGGGGCTTTATACTCGATCAATCATGGACGAACTTGATATTAAATTTTCACAAAGAAATACAATCTGGTCTGTTGTTATCGTTGATATTGATCATTTCAAACTTGTAAATGATGTATTCGGACACCTTGAGGGAGACAGAGTTATAAGACGGGTCTCAAACATTCTAGAAAGAAATGTTAGAACTTCAGACACTCTTCTAAGATATGGTGGAGACGAGTTTGTAGTAGTAATGCCAGCAACTGAACAACTAAAAGCTGTAAATCAAGCCGAAAGAATTCTAGATTCTTTTTTAAAAGAAGTCTTTCCTGAAGGCATTGAGATAAGTCTTTCAATTGGTGTTGCAGGTAGCACACAGGATGATAATAATCTAAATGATACTCTGCAAAAGGCAGATAAAGCCTTATATGAAGCCAAGCAAAATGGTAGAGGACAGGTTTCATTTTATCCTGGTGAAGATGCCTCAGAAGCAAAACAAAAAATCTCATTTGAGCATTTTGTAGGGCGTAACAATGAGTTAGCTGAACTTCGCAGCATTCTTAACGATACAGTAAAAGGAACAGGGCACTTCACTCTCATCACGGGCAAAGCAGGAATAGGTAAAAGCAGATTAGCTCAAGAACTTCAGCATTACTCCAGCTTTAAAAATTGCCTTTTCCTTGAGACCAGATGTGATATAGTAGGAGCAGATAAGCCTTATAGACTGTTAACTATGCCTATACTTAAATATCTTAAAAGCAACAAAAACATAGTAAGCAATTTCCCCGAATTTTTACCACAAACGGCAGACTTGTTCCCCGGGCTTGATTTAAGAGTTACACAAACCCATAAGAATGAGATAGAGGGAACAACTCACTTAAAAATCTATTCGGAAGTAACAGCTATTTTAAATTGCATATCATCTACGCAACCAATAATTTTCTTAATAGACAATCTTCACTGGATCTCAGAACATGACTTAGATTTCCTTGCATATCTGTCACGAGCAACAACAGATTCAAAGATTCTTTTTTTAACAACAGCCAGACCCCTGCAACAATACAAGATAATAGATAAAAAAATCAGGATTTTGGCTAGTATAGTTAACTTCAAAGAGATAGAGCTTTCCGAACTAAATGAAAAGTTAACACGACACATGGTAATGTTTGCTCTTCGTGACCCAAAAACTCCAGCTGCAATACTCAAAAGACTTACAACTCAATGTGGTGGTAATCCTCTCTACCTGAGAGAGCTACTCCTTTCCCTTAAAAACAGTGGAGCCATTCAACCAAGTTCTGGTAAGGGGTGGAAATACCTGATACCAGAAAAACTACCCCTTCCTGAAACAATTGCACAACTAATGGCAGCAAGAATTGAGAATACAAAAAGCTCAGTGAAGGAAGTTTTAAAAAACGCTGCATTAATGACGGGAGGGAATCTCTCTGTTGCACCACTTTGCTCTGTACTTGATAAAGATGAACTGGAAATAGCTCAAGCACTTGAACTAGCTTTTGAAGATGGAATTCTTCAGAAAAATTCAGAAAACGCTCTCGAATACCAATTCACCCATGAAACTATGCGTAATTACCTTCATCAGAATCTTTCCACTGGAATGCAAAAAGCCCTGGAGTTAAGATTCGGGCAGTATTATGAAAAACACGAAGCAAGTATGGCGTCAAAAGCAGCTTATCACTACTGCAATAGCACCAATTCGAAAAAAGCCAGGCACTTTGCCCTTATCGCAATGGAGCAAGCCTGTGAAAGTGATGCTAATTACAAGGCCCTGCACTGGCTTGAAAAATACATGTCTTTCGAGGCTGAAGAAGACCCGTCCGATGCCTTTAAGGTGAGACTTAAACTTGCTGAATTGCACACTCTGTTTGCAAATCACACTGAAGCTACCGAGTACATTAATCAAGCTGAAAAATTTGCATTGAGTCAACAGGATACAGCTCAGCTTCTTTATGCTAAAGCAAAACTTTATCAGAACATAGGCAATAATGCCGAATCAATAAACTTACACAACCAGGTTATAAAACTTCTTCCAGTCGGCACTTTAAGGAAGCAAGCCAGATTAAACCTTATGCTTTTGAAACACCTTGCAGGTGAAAGAGATGAACTACCTAAAATGTTTAATGAAATCCATAATGAGATTCAATCTCTTCCTGAAAATGATGAAAAGAAGCTCATGCTTGCAACTTATTACAGCAGACATGGCTCAATAGCCATAGACACGCCGATAAATCTAAGAATCAATGAAAGCCTGGAAGCGGCAAAACTCTTCAGGGAGGTTCAAGATAAAACTGGTGAAGCACTTGCTTTTACAAGCGCAGCCACAGTTATGCTATCAACAACTAGATTTCAAGAGCGTATTGAGATTCTTAATGATGCTTTAAAAATATTCAAGCAAATTGGCAATACTCACTCTACAATGACTGTTTACATTAATCTTGGACAAGCCCATCAAGCATCAATGAGTTATGCAGTAGCTAGAGATTACTATGAGCAATGCCTTGATCTTGTTAAAGCCACAGGTGTAAAAAGATTTGCAGCATGGGCTTATGACGCGCTGGGAACTATTGATTGGTATGAAAAAAAATTCGATTCAGCTGAATTAAATTACAAGAAAGCAATAGATGTGACCACAGAGGTAGGGCTGAAGCCTATGACAGCAGGGGTAAAAATGAATCTTATTTCTCTATTTGTAACAACTGAAAAGTTTGAGCAAGCAGATATTCATCTTTCTGAGCTTGAGAATAGCGAATTACTAAAAAGTATGAGTGAAACATCCATTAGAATGCTTCAAGGTTATAGGGGAACAGAGCGTTTTTTTAACACAGGAATCGACAGAGCAACAGCCCTTTCTGAAGCAGAGGAATCTTTAAAGAAAGCAACATCCAAAGCACCAGAATTTCCAAGATTCGCATTTATAACACTACTGATTACACTGGCTCAATGTCTACATGAAAGCAATAAAATAGAAGAGTCAAAAGCTACAATTACTAAAGCTCAAAATTTCTTCAATAACTACATAGCAAGCATAGACAATGATGCCAGTAGAAAAGCTAACCTGGAATCAGATACAGCTCATTTACTCAATGAAGTTGTAGGTTTACTTCTACCTGAGCAGGCACAACCCGGTAAATTCAATAACACCACCGGCATTAATTGAACACAGGTACAAACCAGTAGCCACTTCAGTTGCATTCCACTCAAAAGAATGCAATCCTGCAGACAGGTCTGAATCAACCAATGAGCAAACTGCTCTTCCAGTAAGATCATAAATTTCTACTGTAGTTCTGCCAGGTTCTGTTAGCTGAAAAGACACAGCAGCAGATGTTCTAACAGGATTAGGACTGACTGAAAAATTAAGTACTCTTGATGGAGTAAAATCAATACCGGTACCGGTTACAGTAAAACTGACAGTGTCAGCAGCAACAGAAGCACCTGAGAACCAAGAAGTTACTATAAGTTCATTTGAACCCACCTCAGCATACAAGTCATCTAAAAAGGTGTATTTCAAACCGGTTCCAAA
>JAOZUR010000122.1 GCA_029938555.1 Candidatus Sabulitectum sp.
TCAGCAGAAGGAAAGGGTATCCCTTGCGCTTTGTGGTCAGCATGATAATACTATTCATCTGGAAAAATTTGTTTAATCTATAACTATTTTATGGAGGATGATATGAGTACTTTTCCAAGTGATATTGAGATTGCTGGAAATGCAAATCCTGAACCGATTTTGGCCATTGCAGCTAAACTTGGATTGGATGAATCAGATCTTGAACTGTACGGCACCGGTAAAGCCAAGGTGAAATTGGATACTCTTAAGAAAAAAAGCAGAGGTACTGGTAAACTTGTGTTAGTGTCAGCCCTTACACCTACATCTGCCGGTGCAGGCAAAACCACAGCAACTATTGGTCTTACTCAGGGGCTTGCCCGTTTGGGCGAGAATGTTTGTTGTGCTGTTCGTGAACCTTCTTTAGGTCCCATATTTGGTATCAAAGGCGGTGCAGCAGGAGGAGGATATTCTCAGATTATTCCCATGGAAGATATTAACCTGCATTTTACCGGAGACATGCATGCTATTACCGCAGCAAACAATCTGCTTTGCGCTGCCATAGATAATCACCTTCACTGGGGTAACAAATCACGATTAGATCCTCGAACTGTCTCTTTTCGAAGAGTAATGGATATGAATGATAGATCGCTTCGAGATACAATTATAGGTCTTGGTGGAAGAACTCAGGGTGTGCCTCGTGAAACAGGTTTTGATATCACAGCAGCCAGCGAAATAATGGCAATTCTTGCTCTTGCTTCCGACCTTGCTGATTTGAAAAAACGAATTGACAGAATATTCATTGGTCTTACCTACGATAGGGAAGAGGTTCTTGCAAAAGACATGGACGTAACTGGTGCAATGGCTATGTTGTTGAAGGACGCTATTAAACCCAATCTGGTTCAGACTCTTGAGGGTAATCCTGCATTTGTTCATTGTGGTCCATTTGCTAACATCGCCCACGGATGTAATTCCATATTAGCCACAAAAATGGCAGTTTCTTTTGCAGATTGGGCAATTACTGAGGCAGGTTTTGGTTTTGACCTTGGAGCCGAGAAATTCTTTGATATCAAATGTCAGTACGGAGATCTCTGCCCTTCTGTTGTTGTTCTAGTTGTAACATGTCGTGCTTTGAAAATGCACGGAGGGGTTAAAAAGAAGAATCTTAGTATTCCCAATGTGGTTGGTGTAGCCGCCGGTCTTCCAAATATGGAGAAACACATAGAGAATATTGCAAAGTTTGGTCTTCCTGCAGTGATTTGTGTGAACAGATTCGCTCAAGACGATCAGGCAGAACTTGATCTTGTTCTTGAAAGATGCAAAGAACTTGGTGTAGCTGCAGCCATTGGCGATGGTTTTATCAATGGAGGCCAGGGCATGGAAGAACTTGCTGCCCTTGTTGTTGATACGGCGAAAGAATGCAAAGATACCTTTAAACCTCTTTACGACTGGAACGATACTGTTGAAAACAAGATTGAAATTATCGCAAAAGAAATTTATGGGGCAGAACACATTGATTTCACCAGTCTTGCAAAAAAAGATTTGAAAATGATCAAGAGATTGGGTTATGATAAATTGCCTGTATGTATTGCAAAAACGCAGAAATCACTTTCTGATAATCCTCGTTTGCTTGGGCGACCCAAGGATTTTGTTGTGACTGTTCGAGAGATTGAAATATCAGCTGGTGCTGGCTTTTTGGTACCAATAACAGGTTCAATAATGAGAATGCCAGGATTACCTTCTGAGCCTGCTGCTGCAAATATGAATGTAGATGAAGATGGAAAGGTAACAGGTTTGTTCTAATGTTACAGAAAAATAAGTGAGACCAGTTTCCTCCATGAACCCTGTATTTTACAGGGTTGCGGTTATGAAACATCGAATGAAGCGCTGGGTTAAATGGATCCTTGCAGGGAAAAATAGTTTTTCTTCAGTTATTCAGGAAGAGAATTTACCTGTTTTAGTAGTTTCCCATCGTTCACTGTTGTTGCGTAAACTTGCCGGTACTGATATTGAGTTGCAGAAAAATAAGATTAAGAGTCTGCAAATTGCAGCTTCAGCAATTAGTGGAATAATTATTTCTCCAGGAGAAGAATTTTCTTTCTGGAGGCTTGTGGGCAATCCAACCAGAAAAAAAGGCTATCCCCCAGGGCTTCAACTTTCATTTGGAAAACTGATATCAAAAACCGGTGGAGGTTTGTGTCAGTTTTCCAATCTACTTCACTGGATGGTATTACAATCCCCTTTGGTTGTAACAGAACGGCACAGACACTCTACAGATCCTTTTCCTGATTACAAAAGAACTGTGCCTTTTGGAACAGGGGCCACTGTGTTTTACAACTATTTGGATTTTTGTTTTCGCAACGAAACAGATTCTAAGTTTCAGGTAAAAGTATGGCTTGATAAAACACACCTAAACGGTGAGATCAGAAGCGATAAAGAGTTATCGTTTCTATACAGTGTGGAGGAGAGAGGTCACAGGTTTGTTAGAAAGAATGGAAAAGTTTATAGAGAGAATGAGATATGGTGCATTCAGAAAGATATGAAATCATCTTCACCGATAGTGTCGGAGAAACTTTTGTTTAGAAATTTTGTTGAAGTTTTATACGAGGTCTCGAATGTTATTGTAGATTAGGCGTATGTGATGTATTTTAGTTGTGTGTTGTACTATAAATTTTCCTTATTGATTCTTTGATATTTTGGGGGTAGAGTGAAAAAAGTATTGTTATCAAATATGATTTATGCTTGTGTTTTATGTACAACAATCAGTTTTGGGTCTGGCTGGACAGTTCTTGCTGAGTTACCTGCCGGTAGCGAGTTTGGAAGGATTGGAAAAATAAGTGAAGATTTATACACATTTGATCTGATTGAAGAGGTGGGGGATACTCTTTATCGCATAGAATTTTCGGTGGACATTGAAGGGAGACAAACAGAAATTAGTAATGAGGTTTTTGTTTTCCCCATACCGCCTGTAGAAAATACTTTTATTTTGTCTGCCCCCCAAGAGTACATTCAAGGGGGTGAAACTTTTGCTGATATTTCCTGCATTAGCCCATGGGCAGATACATTGTGGACCGTTAGGTTCAATGGCATTTCCCCACAGGCACAAACCAGACAACCAATAATTCCATGCAGAGATGGCGGATGTTTTGCTGTTTTCAGACCCTCTTCTATGAATTCCTTATGGAGAGTGTATCGGCTTAGCAACTCAGGAGAGATGCAAATGAGTGGTGAATTTCAGATGCAGGGTGGGCCTATAAATTCAGTTTCTAATGTGCTGGAAACTTCTGATTCAAATTTTCTGATAGCTGGTACCACCGACGATCTTGGAATGAATCTTTTCATGTATCTTGTTGGGATCAACAATAATGGTGATTTATTCATTGACATTAAAGAGCACTTCAACTTCCATGCAGGCGCAAATATTCTGGAAGTTGATGAATTAGGAAATATTTTCATAACCGGATACACCGGTTATGAAAGAGATGATGGTATTTTTATGCCTCCCCAGGATACTGATGTCTTTCTTCTTAAATTAGACCCTGAGGGAAGAGAATTGTACAGAACAATATTTCAGTACCCCAATGAAAACAAACCTGTAAAAATAAAGATTACAGATTCAGGTGAAGTGCTTATGGTGATAAAGTCTTTTTCATATGAATCTGCAGATGTAAGTTTTGAATATGCTCTTCTTGTTTATCAACAATAGT
>JAOZUR010000123.1 GCA_029938555.1 Candidatus Sabulitectum sp.
TTACCTGTACATCAGAAAAGGTAACAGTTTTAATCAGGTTATCGTGCTGATCGTAATACTTCTCCCAAACCGGAAGAACCGGGTCAGTTGAAATGGCACAGATAATGTAGGACCAGACAACTGCTGTGGATGGTTTAGGGGTTAGTTTCAAGTAATACTGTGCTCCCTGCGAGTCATCCCCCGGGTTAGTAATGTACTCAGCGGTGTAATCAATTGAATAAGTAACTTCTTTAACAATATCGTTGTTTGTAAGATCTGAACCCATCCACGAACCTGTCATCATTGAAGGTGGAATTCTCACTGTGCTATTAGTATTGGGCAGATAATTCCACATCTCTGAACCTATTCTGAGAGTGGCTGAACCTGCCTGCCTTGCTGGCGACAAAATCTTAATAAATGTTTTATCTCTGCCCTCAGACCATGTTTCCATTGTAAGGGTTCTTTCCCAGTGTTCAGTAATTATAAACATAGACATTTCCGCATGACTGTTATCACTTCTGTAAAGCTGATCAAGGTCGTGAAGAACATCTGAGATGGAAGGTTGTGCCACTAATGTTGTAGTGAATAGTGCAAATACCATTATAAAAATTTTCACGATTTCAATCCCCTTAGTGAAGAAGTATCAGCTTCGTAACATCACTGATATCAGAATTATTCAAAGTAAACTTTGCCATATAAACACCGGGTGGAACAGCTGTTCCATTGTTATCAGTACGGTCCCAGGTAATCAGATTTGAACTAGAGTTTGAAGACTGGTTAAATTCAAATGATTTGATCAGCCGCCCGGAAATATTAAAAATATCTAATCTACCTGAAGCCAATTCCTGTAATTCATAGTGAAAAGAAACAAAACCTGTTGCAGGATTTGGAAATGAAACTAAAGAAACTGGTACTGAAAAATATTCTTCTTCTATTGCTGCCGGATCCGGATTTATCCAAATACAGGTTACTGATGCTTTGGGAAATGTGTAATAGAAACTATCTGAGCTACCGGTTATCTCTCCCTGATAATTTATTCCTGAAGTTCCATTCCATGGAGCATCAATTGGCCTATCATTCACTATCTGCCATACATCAGCTGTTCCATCTGAAGTGAATCCGGTTAGATTTATTGAAGTTGTGTATGCGGAATCAAGGTTTTTATTAATTACCATAAGTGAAACAGTCCAGTCATCGAATCTTGAAGCATAAACTTCAAGTCCGTACCCACCGGCAACCTGATTAGAAGATGCCTCAACAAGAGTGTTTCCAAACCGTTCATCAAACAACTTAATGACCCAGGCTGAACTGCGCATAGACAAGGTATCTGTTCGAATTATTCCATACTGTGGAAAGGCATCTTCGCCGGGGTCTCCCTCTGCAATAGAATAAAAAGCTGCAACAGGTACATCTGCCTTTGCCATATGTCCAATACAATCTGCCAGGAATAAACCATCTAGATAGTTTGACCACATAGGGTCATCTACCATTGCCATAATATTGTATTCCATCACCCAGAGTGGAATATCATAACCACCGCTGTATTTTTCCACAGTATCCACTATCATGGGGTACCACTCTTCAAGAGGGGGTTTGGTGGTAGAACCCGAAGTAGGAGAAGCCAGCCAGTAACGATATTGCATAGAGTCTGCTGAAAAACTAACCACTGGATAATAGTGAATATCCATCCAGTCCATATCTTCTCTGTTCAACTCTAAAACAGGTTTTATCCATGAAAGATTCTGCGCAAGGGAAAGACCTCCTATTTCAAGAGTGATTGGTGAACTGGCTCGCATTGTATCTATGTAAACACTAACAAGTTCAGCGAACTCATCTGCTGTTACAAACACAGAGTCATCAACAGCCCATGAGTCCATGGGGATTCCAAAATGTCGGAAAAATGTGATTTCACCATAAGGTGGAAAAGCCATAGCAAATCCGCTCATATCGGGTTCATTCCCTACACACCATAGCGTAACATTATAGGGTTCCGGATGCCCCCTTGAGGCTCTCACTGCCCCCATGGCAGTTGATATATCACCATTGCAATACTCTACCATTCTGCCGGCTTTTCCAGGGTCGTTTATATGAAAATTAACAGTTAAAACCGGCTCTATGCCTGTTTCCTCGCAGAATTGAAGAAGATTATCTAAGCTGTTTTCTAATGGTACAGGAATAAGAAGATCGGCAATATCAATAATGTGCATACCATTGTAATCGTTTGCTTCCCAATCGTAATACTCAACTGCCATACCGCCCATTCTTAAGAGAGGTGTGCCTGTAGATTCCGCAAGCTCAGCAAAGCCGGGATATGTCATCTTTTGCACAATCTCGTCACCAGTACTAATAAGCAGTGAATCGTATGAACCGATAACCTGATCAACCTGAATAGTGATTTCAGCCGGAATTGATCCCATCATATTCAAGCAAATAAAAAAACCTGCTACTATCATCACAAAAATTCTCCCTCCGGTAGAATACCCCTGCAGAATTGCCCGATCATTGCGGAAATAGTTTTCTGAGTTTCTTCAATAGTAATACTTGGATCCACCGAGTACCAAAGCATAGCTGTACCGACCATTCCATATAGTGACAGTGCCACTATATCTGGTTCTGTTTCATTTCTTAACCGGCCATTAGCTTTAAGAATAGTAATCATTTCAGTAATGTGTTTTAAAACCATTACATCTATTGAAACTAAACCATCTCCTAAATTTTCCTGCCCGGTTACCCAGAAAATGCCAATAAGTTCATTTAAGAGTGGCTTGGGATAATGGGATATGAAGGTTATCATTTTTTGTGTGAACTGCCATAAAAAGTCTTCTACACTCATTGACTTTAAATCAGTAACATCCAGTGGTTTAAGAATGTCAGTAGAATCTTCATTTGCAATGGCAAGCATTATTTCGCCTTTTGATTTAAAGTAATTATAAAGTGTTCCAACAGCCACATCAGAAGCTTCAGCAATCTCACCCATAGTAGTTGTTTTGTATCCCTGCTGAGTGAATAGCTGTCGGGCCGCCTTAACCACGCTATCTAAAGTGCTTTTCTTTTTTCTCTCCCTAAGATTCATTTGCCTTCCTTTTTGAATTGATTTCAACTTTGTAACCTATTCATATTTATAATGCATTCATTATTTTCGTCAAGCATACAGAGGATTAAGTGCAAACAGCTATTTACCTAAAGTGAACAGCTACATTGTTGCTATTTTTAAATCACCCTCAATGTAACGGTGTATTAAACTTGAAATAAGTGTCTGATACGGAATGCCCATCTGTTTTGCTTTTTTTTGAATGCCAATAAAATCATGGCTATATAGCCGAATCGTAACTCTTTTATCCTTTTTAAAAGTGTTATCTGCTGCTGATTTAATCGACTCAATCTCTTCCAATGAAGGAGTAGAGAGCTTCATGTTATCACTATCAAGTGCATCAAGAATGAACTGCTCTTCTTTATCATATTTCATGTATTCCCTCCATTTCCTTTCGAAACAGTTTAGTAGCCCGCCTACTAGGAATTATAGTTTTTAAAAACACACTAGTGTTTCCGGTAACGAAGGGAAAATATGATAATAATAATATCCCAACGGTTCTGAACCCAAATTTACATACTCGGTTCGAGTCAACAATTATTCAGCTCAAAGT
>JAOZUR010000025.1:0-7242 GCA_029938555.1 Candidatus Sabulitectum sp.
AAACCGTAACGCCAGTGGTTGAAGAGACCCCTGCTGTAGTTAAGACTATCGAAGTTGAAGATAGTTCTGTAAAAAGTGATGAAGAGAAAACGAAAAGAGATACAGCAGTTGAAATATCTGTTGTAGTTCCGATTGTTTCAGAAAATAATAATGTAAAGGAACAATTGCCTGAGCCAGAGAAAGTTATTGCAGATGTTCCAGTAGTTGATTCTGTAGTTTCAAAATACGTATTACTGCCTGGAGATGCTAACTCATTATTCACGATGCAGTTGGTTGATGGGCAGGTTCGGGTTCAACCTGATAAAATAGTTGCGTTCAATGGATCTATTTCCTTGTCGGAGGATGTTATTAGCGGTAATGGGCTGATTTGGATAGGTCAAAGTAGCCAGACTCCTGTTGCTGCAAGATATAAAGATGGAATGATTGTAAATATGGATGCTGTTGTTGCAAGTCCTATGGGGATTAAACGGTTTGACTTAGAGTCAAAACTAAGCAAACTTAGTGGGGATTTCACAGGAAGCATTCTTCTGTTTACAGAGGGTAGAGTGCAGAAACTCACTGTTTCTTCTGGCCTTACTGTTTGCAAGGGAAGTATTCTTGTTGCAGATCCAGAAGTGTTAATAACGGAAACTGAATCTGGATTTCTTTCAATTACAGGCGTGGGAAATTTGATAATTACAGGCTGATATTTGCAAAGATTATACAGATGTTCTATTATCGTAGTTTCTGTTTAGAGAATACTCGTGATTTGGCTTTGCCAACCTCCAACATGATTTTTAGGAATGGTAAGATAAATGAACCGTCAACAAAGTAATCAGGCCGCCTGTGAATGTAGTGTTACATGGCTTCTTCAGAATGGTCGTAGTCGTATACAACGAGGTATGGCTGCTGACGGATTTAAAGGAGATTATCCTTACGCAGGTGTTACTGTGATTGCAGAAAACCGCCTCTCTGAGGAAGATTCTTCTGCAACTATTGCAGTTGAAACGGTAAGAGATGTGTTTGCTGAGGGTGTCGCATTTGGGGTAGAGGACGCTTTGCTGGATTCCCTAATGGAGGCAGCAGACATGATCAGAGATAAAGAACTAACTGGGTGCAGTGCTGCTGCTATCGCATTCAGTGGAACCCATATTTGGTATGCGATGGTTGGAAACTGCAGAATATACAAAGTTGATTCTGATGGTCTTACATGTTTGGTTTATGATCAGTCGTTAGCAAATGAATTGAAATTACCCGCTGATCATTCTGATTACAGTAAGAAAGTTAAGGAATTGAATTCCTGGCTCGGCAGCGCAGATGATTGTAGACCTGCTTGCGGTCATGCCCGTATCAAGCAAGACACAACATATTTGATATTTACTTCCAGTGGATGGATGCAAATTGAAAATCGTGTTGTCATGGTGGATGAAAGAAAAAATAGAACTTCTCTTGACGCATGGCTTGCTAATTTAAGTAGAGATTTAAAGTTAGCATACAGAAGACAGGGTGGAGCCTTAGGTGCAGTTTCAGGTGTTGGAAATGGTAAAATAGGTTCTGTACCTTGGAAATCTGCTCTATATATTGTTGCATTTCTTGGTTTGATAGGGTTTCTTCTTTTTGGAAACTTTTTCAGCAAAGACTCTGATACTGGTCAGCGGACCGATTTGTTTTCCACAGATTCAATAGAAGAAATTGTACAGCCTATTCTTGCAAACACAGATACAATTATAGTTGAGAACAGCAGTCATTCTAGTTTCTTTGATATGGTAAATGACAGTCTATTTTCAACATCAATTGAAACTACAGAAGCACTTATACCTGATATTGCAGCAGATATTCCTTTGCAAATCGTTCAGATTGGTGGAGTGCTGCCAACATTGAATCCTGATACTTTTGCAGTTAGTTTCAACTCCGAACCTGACGCTCAGTGGGAGAATTTCTCTCCTGGTATTTATTCAATAAAAGGAGATACAGTTTCGATATTGCTTGCCGAAAGAGTAAGCACTTTTTATCCTGAGTTAGAAGTAAAAGTACTCAATAGAATTATTACAGTTCGTGAGAATGGAGTTGCAGAGTCCGCCAGCTGGCTTTCTTCCCTTTCCCCTGATAGTGCCGCAAGTACAGGAGTTATAGTGGAAACAAGAAGCAGTGTTGCAGGCGGTGCTGATTGGATCAGGGATTATGCTATTTTCGCAAATGGTAACAGAGCAGAACGTTCAGGAGAAGCTGGTGGCTTTATGGGCGACTCAATATCAGGGTTACCTTTCTTGCGAAACTCACGGGGTTACAGGCTGCTTATTGTCCTCTGATTTATGTAGACTTGAAAAAAAATTCATTTTTGTCTATCTTTGCGTGCCGGTCACTCTAGGTGGGGAGCCAGCGGTGCCCTGTCACTCGCAATCCGCTTTAGCGAGACTGAATGCCTAGAGAGGTGTTGTTGCATTGAGTGTATTTTGAGTATTGGCTTAACAAGCAGAACCTGCGCGGCGCAACCCCGCGAACCCGGTCAGGGTCGGAAGGCAGCAGCCGTAAGTGGATCGTTGCGGGTGATGCAGATAATTTTGTTTGTGCCTTTATTTTTATCATTTTTGTGCTATACTTCAATTTAGGTTGAGTGATCGGCTCTTCCAACCGCAGACAGGAGGGGTATATTGAGTTATCTAGTGTTTGCACGCAAGTGGAGACCTCAAACTTTTAGCGATGTTATTGCCCAAGAACATGTAACAAAAACATTATGTAATGCTATTGATACCCAGCGAATAGGCCATGCATATTTGTTTACGGGTCCTCGTGGCGTGGGCAAAACAACCACAGCTAGAATTCTGGCTAAAGCATTAAATTGTGAAAATGGTCCAACTCCAGATCCTTGTATGGTTTGCGATGCATGTTTAAGAATTACATCTGGTGGGCATCTTGATGTGCTTGAAATCGATGGTGCCAGTAATCGTGGAATCGATGAGATAAGAGATTTAAGAGAGAAAGCAAGATATGCTGCCGCTGAGGGTGGTTACAAAATATATATTATCGATGAGGTTCATATGTTAACCAGAGAAGCATTTAACGCGCTTCTTAAGATCCTGGAAGAACCTCCTGATAAAGTAATTTTCATATTTGCTACTACAGAGCCCAGAAAAGTACCAGCAACAATTTTAAGTCGTTGTCAACGTTTTGATTTTAGAAGAATTCCTTCTTCAGTAATGGGAAAATATATTAGTGACGAAGCAGGCAAAGAAGATATTTCAATTGATTCTGATGCTTTAAGTCTGGTTTGTCGGGCGTCCGGTGGAAGTATGAGAGATGCTCTTTCTATTATGGATCAACTTGTAAGTTTTTCGGGAAAAAATATAACTGGAGATTCAGTATCGAGTTTGCTAGGCCTTGTAGAGGCTGATTTGCTGGCAGATATATGTGAATCTGTTTTACGTTCTAAGGGTGTTAGGGCACTTGATTTGGTAGAGGATGCTCTGGTTCGAGGATACAGTATAGAAGAACTCATTGATGCTCTGGTGGGCTTTTTGCGCCATCTTCTTCTTGCAGCTTCCGGTGCAGAAAAAGGAATCAAAGATCTTTCTGATGGTGAATTAGCTTTGGTACAACAGACTGTTGCAAATGTTTCTGATGTGCATGTGCTTAATGTACTTAGACTAATAAGTGGTGCATCAGATCAGATAAGGCTGGGTAATTCGCCACGGATTTCTTTGGAAGCTGCTCTTATGACTGCATCTAAAATGGGAATTGCTTTTGGTTTTGAAGAACTGCCAGCAGTTACTGAAAAAGTAGCAGTGGTGGCGGTTAAAGCAGAGCTGGTATCAAAAACTGTAAAACCTGTTATTATAGAAAATAAACAAGAAGAACTGAAAAAAGAAGAGGAACAAGCGGAAGTTTCTCCATCGCCTAAGGTTAAAGCTACCAGTAAAGTCATAGAAAAAAAAGAAGTAACAAGTGGTTTAGATTTAAATGAAAAAGAGAAGGAGAATTCTGTTGTAAGGCAAGTCTCCGGTCTCTTTGACATGATCCCTGAAAGTAGATAGGCCGGTAATAATGAATCGTCAAATGAAACAAATGATGGCCCAGGCTCAGAAGATGCAGAAGAAAATGGTTAAGGCTCAGGAAGAACTTGCCAATGAAAAAGTTGAAGGTTCTGCTGGAGGTGGTTTTGTTAAGGTAACAGTTACAGGTCAGTCTGATATTGTTGGAATCAAAATTTCTCCTGAAGCTGTTGATCCTGATGATGTTGAGATGCTTGAAGATCTTGTTATTGCTGCAATACAAGACGGAGTACAAAAGGCTAAAGCACTGTCTGAAAAGAAAATGGGCGGTATTGGAGTCCCCGGAGGGCTTGGTGGATTGATGTGAAAGAGTCCATTGTAGACTCTCTCGCCCTTACATTGGGAAAGCTTCCAGGTATTGGAAAGAAAACGGCACTTCGTCTGGCTTTTGCTCTGGTTGACCAGAGGGAACTGGCTTCAGCCCTTGCTTTGGTTTTGGCTGAAACAGTTGCAAACGTGAAAGAGTGTTCTTTTTGCCGTAATCTTACTTCTGATAACGTGTGTGAGACCTGCCTAGATACAGCAAGGCAGAATACAATTTGTGTTGTGCATACTCCTGCTGATCAAAGATCAATGGAAGATACCGGTTTATACAGGGGATTTTATTTTGTTCTTCACGGAAGTCTTGCCCCGCTTGATGGAATAGGGCCAACTGTATTGGGAATACCCCGACTTATTGAAAGGGCCATAACTATAGGAGCAACTGAAGTTATCTTGGCTTTAGATTCAACTACAGAAGGCGAAGCTACTTGTGCATATATTGCTAACCAGCTTGAAGCTCAAAATATCAAAGTGACTCAGCTAGCACGCGGGTTACCGCCTGGAGCCTTGGTTGAATTCGCAGATTCATTAACCTTATCTCAGGCGCTCAAGGGCCGACGCGGGTACTGATGTCTTTAAACTGGCCAAACAGGCTTACTATAGCAAGAATTATTATGGCTCCTGTGGTAATGATTCTTCTTCAGATAGGAAAACCTGAAGCAAGATGGGCTGCACTGATAATTTTTGTACTAGCTGCACTTACAGATATGGTAGATGGATATTTAGCAAGGAAGTACGGTTGGATTTCGAATCTTGGAAAGTTTCTTGACCCTCTTGCTGATAAACTTTTGGTGTGTCTTGCATGGATCGGGCTTGCTGACCTTGGTTTTATTCCACTGTGGACAGTTGCAGTGATTGTTGCCCGAGAACTTCTTGTTTCAAGCCTCCGTGCCATTGCAGCTTATGCAGGTGTGTTGATTTTGCCATCAAAGACAGGAAAATGGAAAGCTGCTGTTCAGATGTTTACAGTTTCTTATTATATGTTTCTTACGGTTCTTCAATTAAATTCTATCCCAGAATATCTCTCAGTTATAGGTGAAATTTCTATTTGGATAGCTTTGTTGCTTACTGTAATTTCAGGATTTCATTATTTCTGGCGTAATAGAAGTGTATTGCAAAGGTTATCCATGTGATTATTTTATCAAGACTCTGGCAAAGTAAGATTGTTCGTTTTACAGGGGCTGCAATTGCATCAACCCTAGGCACGGGATTTTTCCCTTGGGGGCCTGGTACTGTGGGTAGTATAGTGGCAGCTTTTGCCTTTTATTATTATCCTTTTAGTCAGCTAGTTTTGCTTCCATTTGTTCTGCTTATAGGCTGGCTTGGGTGTGAGGCTGGCAGGAAACTTTGGGGTGAAGACCCTTCAATTGTAACAATTGATGAAGTTGCTGGTACTTGGATTGCTTGTCTTGTGGCTCCGGCAGAATGGGGAGTGTGGGGTATTTTTGCAGCACTTGTACTGTTTAGAATATTTGATATAGCAAAACCTTGGCCGGTGAACAAACTAGATGAAATGAAAAATGGAATAGGGATTCTACTTGACGATGTTGCAGCAGGTCTAATGGCTGCCGGCGTCCTGATTGTTGCTGACCTGATCTATTTTTAGTTGGAGGAGATTCATGATTTCTGAAGTTGCGCTTGTTCTTGTGGGAGATGAACTACTGAGCGGTCGAACCAGAGATGTGAATCTTCAGCGTTTTTCAAGAATTCTTTCCGACTGGGGACTCCCTGTAGTCTCAGCCAGTGTTGTTCGGGATATCCCCTCTGAAATCTCAATGTCGATCAGAAATTCAATTTCACACAAAACGGCTGTTATTGTTACCGGAGGAATGGGCCCCACCGAAGATGATTTGACTGTTTCAGCCCTTGCCGATGCTTTTAATCTAAATCTTATCCGTTCAAGCCTGGCAGAAGAGATGGTCCGGAAAAAACAGCACGAATATGGTCTTGGGCTTCCTGAATCCGCATTGAAACAGGCAGACATTCCTGAAGGAGCTTTGCCTGTTATGAATCCCGTAGGAATTGCTCCCGGAATTGTGCTGCCAGCCTCCGGTAGCCTTGTAATCTGCATGCCTGGAGTTCCTTCTGAGTCGGCAGCTCTTCTGGAGCCCTGCCTAAGGGCTGCAGGGATAGAACCAACCTTAGTGAAGCGGGTCAAATTTATAAGAACATGGGGCTTGAAAGAAAACAAATTATTTGATGATTTGAAGAGCCTTTCAGTAGAGAATAAGGTTACTCCTGCATTTCTCCCGTCTCCAGGCAGGGTTGATATAAAAGTCAACGGTGCCGGAGCAGACCGTTTTTGCCGGGCTGTTATGGAAAAGCTTGGCAGTCAGGTTTATACCACAGAGCGTGACGAGTCACTGGAAGAGGTAATAGGCAGAAAAATGATTCTATCAGAGCTTTCTCTTGCAACTGCCGAATCCTGTACAGGTGGTGGAATCGGACAGGGTATTACTGCAGTTTCCGGAGCTTCCCGCTGGTATGCAGGGGGTGTGGTTACATACTCAAATGAACTGAAAATCCGGATACTTGGTGTGAAAAAGCAAACTCTGGAAATGTACGGATCAGTCAGCGAACAGACAGCACTTGAAATGGCCAGAGGTGTACGCAGAATAACCGGTGCAGACTGTTCTCTTGCGGTTACCGGGATTGCCGGACCGGACGGAGGTACTCGGGATAAGCCGGTAGGCACGGTGTGGACTGCAGTTTGCTTTGGCAACAAGGAGAGGGCCCATCTTTGGAGACTGGGCGGAGACCGGGAATCGATCCGGGATGGGGCATCTGCCCGGGCTCTTGGAACCCTCTTCGAATTACTTCAGTGAGACTCTTCGTTTTTAGGCAACTTTATACCTGAAGTGTTTTCCATTGCTAATCGACTTGCCTCCATCCC
>JAOZUR010000025.1:7342-39280 GCA_029938555.1 Candidatus Sabulitectum sp.
GGATTGCTCTGTCGGTCAGATGCCCCTTCTCGGTAGCGGCAAGGCTGCTGGACAATTCAACCTTGAAACGGGTGCATTCGGGATGTTTTTCCCTGTAAATTGCTGCCGCGCGTGCCGGGCCCATCGTATGGATGCTGGATGGCTCGTTCCCTATTCTGAATATTGTTGTAACGGATTGCATGTTGATCCGCTCCTGTCGGTATAGATGTTCGATCATTATTTTGCGTTTTATGGCATCGATAGTCTATACTTGTGTAACAGGGCTTGGTTTTTCTTCTTCTCAAAGGGGATAATAATGAAACAGATCAGTTTTTGTCTATTTTTTGTTTTGCTTTTTACAGCTTGCGGTTCAGAAGAACAATCAGCTCCTGTGGCTGATGCTGATAGAGCTGGAGAAGTAGCGGTTAGATCTATTGTTATAACAGATTCAATCGGTGTTGAACTTGGAGATCCCGATTACTTGTTTGGCTCGATTGAAGCTGTTGACCACACTACCTCAGGGAATATTCTCGTTCTTGACAGACCAGCCTGCAGTGTGGTTGAGTACACTCCCGAGGGTGAGTTTGTTCAAAGAATGGGCCGCAGCGGTTCAGGTCCGGGTGAATTCCTCAACCCGCTGGCTATGACGCGGCTTAGCGATGAAAGAGTAGCTATTTTTGATCTAAACAACGGTGGATTGTTCACATATTTACCAGACGGTATTTATGAAGGAAAAACTCCTGTTCTGTACAATGAGCCGATATTGTTTCTCTCGCCTTCAATAGAGAATTCATTCATAGGTACAATCAATTCTTGGGATTTTGTTGACGAAGAACTTGTAGTAACAGCTTCAGTAGCTCGTTTTGGTCTGGATTCGGAAGAACCTCTTACCGTTTACTGGGAAAATGCTTTTACCTGGGACTTTCAGGATATAAGTATTTTGCTTAAAGGATCATACTTCGCACGAACCTGGACATCCGACAGAAGAGGAAATGTTTTCGTTGCTCCCCGCTCTCCTGATGAGTACATAATAAACGGTTTCACTGCTCAGGGAGAACCCACTATCACTATTGAACTCGATATTGATCCAGTCGAAAAAACAGCTGATGAAATTGCTGATGAAGCCTATTTCTGGAATAGAAGAGCAGAGAGCATGGGTTCGACCGGTCCATTTAATTATCAGCCGGATGAGAATCGCTGGATGGTTCATTCCATGGGTATTGACTCTGAAGAAAGACTCTGGGTTCGCAGGGGTACTGAGGAAACTCCAACATTCGATGTTTTTGATATCGAGGGCAACTATCTTTTCAAAGTTGAACTGGATGGTGTTGGTGGTCCAAGAGGACTATTCTGGGAGATAAAAGTAGATGAATTTGGAATTCTAGCTTATTCTCTGGATCCAGAAGATGGTTATCAGAAATTATATATTCTTGAATTAAGGTAACACTTGCCAGGGGTACAGATGTTTACTATGATTCATTTGTTGGCAGGAGAAAGTCCCCTATTAGGGTCACATAAATTATTTGAAAGGTGTTGCCATGGCAGACAAAAAGAATGTTAGTGCTGGAAAGAAAAAAGCTCTTGATGCTGCGTTTCTGCAGATTCAGAAAAAATTTGGGCAAGGTGCAATAATGAAAATGGGAGAAGCGCCTGATATGCAGGTAGAGTTTTTCCCATCAGGTTCACTTTCCCTTGATATAGCTTTAGGAATTGGTGGAGTACCCCGTGGAAGAGTTATTGAAATCTACGGCCCAGAAAGTAGCGGTAAGACAACTCTTGCGCTTCATATGCTTGCCAGTGCCCAAAGAGCTGGCGGAGAAGTGGCATTTATTGATGCGGAACATGCTCTTGATCCTTCTTATGCCGAAAAGTTAGGTCTTGATATTGATAGCCTTATGGTGTCTCAACCAAGTAATGGTGAACAGGCTCTTGAAATTACGGAAACTCTGGTTCGGTCAAATGCAGTGGATGCAATTGTTGTTGATTCCGTTGCAGCACTTGTTCCCAGAGCTGAAATAGAAGGTGAAATGGGAGACAGTCATGTGGGTCTTCAGGCAAGGCTCATGAGCCAGGCTTTAAGAAAACTTACAGGTGCTGTTGCTCGTTCTAAGTGTACTGTGATTTTCATTAATCAGATTCGAATGAAAATAGGAGTAATGTTCGGTAATCCAGAAACAACCACCGGTGGAAGAGCTCTTAAGTTTTATTCCAGTTTGCGACTGGATGTTAGAAGAATTGCCTCAATCAAAGACGGTGAAGATGTAGTAGGTAGTCGCACAAGAGTAAAAGTAGTAAAGAACAAAATTGCTCCACCGTTTAAGAAATGCGAATTTGATATCATGCATGGTTTTGGCATTTCAAGAACCGGTGAGCTTATTGATCTGGGTCTGGAAAAAGACTTGGTAACAAGACGGGGTACATGGTATTCGATTGAAGGCACTCAGATTGGTCAGGGAAGAGAGAACGCTAGAAAATACCTAGCCGCTAATCCAGATGCAGCCACTAGTCTTGACCTTAAACTTAGAAAAGCATATGGGCTAATTTTAGACGATACCGATGATAAAACTAAAAAAGAAGACAAGACCAAAAAAGAAGATAAGACTAAAAAAGAAGAAAAAAAGAAGAAAGAAGATAAATCATAGAGCCTATTCTAGCCCAAGAAACTATAAGAAGGGGCAGAGTTTTAGTAACTCTGCCCTCGGGTAAATTTATTATATCTCAGTCATGGGCTTCAGGTTTATCTTCGGAAGCGGATCCCAAACAACTTCAAATTTTGCAGAACGAATCTGCTAAGAACGATATTCAACGCTTTTTAAGTTTTGCTGAACGCTCTTCAGGTCAGTTAAGGAAAAAAGTATTATCGCTTGGTTATTCTGCTTTTACAGCAGAGAGTATGGTGAACTGGGGAAAAGAATTTGGCCTCATAAACGATAGTCGTTTTTGCGCCTTGTTCATATCATCTAGAACCATGGGCAAGGCCCGACTGCGAATGGAATTGGTTAAAAAACTAGTACCCGAAACAGTGATTAACCAAGCGTTATCACAGGTTTCCGAAACGGAAAGCATAATTGAACTTGTAAAGCAGATTTCCAGCAGATACAGCGGAATAGAAAACAAGACAACTGCTCGAAGGCGTGCAATTGGCTGGCTTTCCAGAAGAGGTTTTTCCAGTGAGGTAATACACACTGTTCTCAGGCAGGCCTTATGAAAAATCAGAACAACAGACTTTTTTGGAGTAAACTTGGTTTTGAACTTCTTGGTACATTAAATGATTTAGATACTTCATCCCTTCCAGCTTTAATGCAAGAGGCACTGGTATTCCCTATGAAACCCCCATCAGAGTCAAAAATCCTGATAGGTGATGGTCTCAAGGGAAATAAGGCTAGATATGTTTATAATCACAGCTGGAAAATTCTTAGAACATTAGGGTTCAGTCGTCCTGCTAGAATTAAGGTATTTCCTGGTATAGAGTTATTTGTACCGTTTTATAAAGGTAGCATAGTTGTTCTTCCGCAAGGGTTTCAACAACGCATTCCATTAAAATTAAGAGCACACGCACTGGTTGGAAAAAACGCAGCACTTAGAGCTGTGGGCATACATCTTGTGATAGTAGCAGCCATTTATGATGAAGATACCTGGGAAGTACTGAAACAAGGTGGTTGTACCGTATGCACCCCAGATAAACTTAGGGAATTAACGCAGGCACTTGACTTTGCACAAGGAATTAAGCAGATTTGAGACCCCTTGGCATCCCTATGTCTGAGGGTAAGGGCTAAGATACACCCGGCGAAAGTCGGAGCCCCCGAGACCTGATTTAGAAGCTAGAATTAATAAAGAACCCCATCCTTTTCCGGAGGCTTGGATAGTGAAGACTTACTCTGCGAAAGCCGGAGAAATCAAAAGAGACTGGTGGCTGGTTGACGCTACTGATCAGACTCTTGGAAGACTCTCGGCCAAGCTTGCCATGATATTGCAGGGCAAGAATAAACCAGTGTACACTCCGCATATTGACACTGGTGATTTTGTGGTAGTTGTTAATGTCGAGAAGATGCGCGTTACCGGGCGCAAACTTGACCAGAAAATTTACTACCGTCACACTGGTTATGCCGGTGGACAGAGATCAACCTTGATGCGCGACATGATGAATGACCATCCCGAAAGAGTGCTTACTCATGCTGTTAAGGGAATGCTTCCTAAAAACAGACTTAGTAGTACTCAGTTGAAAAAATTGAAGATATTTTCCGGTCCCGAGCATACCCATGCTGCGCAGCAGCCCAGGGTACTTGAGATCAAGTAGTCAGGGGGCAGTATGGAACAGTACATAGGAATCGGTAGGAGAAAATCTTCTACAGCCAGGTGCTACCTAAGACCTGGTTCAGGAAAAGTTATAATTAATCACAAAGCACCTGGTGTTTATTTCCCAGTTCTTAGACAGAAAGAACATGCTCTTGAGCCATTGCAGACTATCAAAGTTGCTGGTTCTTTTGATCTTGTTGTTAATGTAAAAGGTGGAGGAATTACAGGCCAGGCTGGTGCGGTCAGAATGGGTCTTGCAAGAGCTCTTGTAGAAGCTAATGCAGAATACAGACATCCACTGAAAGCAGCTGGTATGCTTCGTCGTGATCCAAGAGTTGTTGAAAGAAAGAAATACGGGCAGCCTAAAGCTAGAAAACGTTTCCAGTTCTCCAAGCGTTAGACCGTATATTTAAAACACACGATGGTTATTGGCGGATGCTTGGTGTCCCTTGGGGATGGCATCCGCTTCCATCGGAGGCAGAACCGAAAGGAATAATCTAAATGCAGATCCCTACAATTCAGGACCTGCTGGAAGCCGGTGTACACTTCGGCCACCAGGAGAAAAGATGGAACCCTCGCATGAAGAATTATATCTTCATGGCCAGAAATGGTATCCACATTATCGATCTTAAGAAAACCCAGAAAAATCTTGAAGATGCTATCAATATGGTTAGTCGTATTGTAGCCGGTGGAAAAGACATACTTTTTGTTGCCACCAAAAAACAGGGTCGTGAAAGCGTACGCGAGCACGCAGAACGTTCTGGTATGTATTACATGACAGAGCGTTGGTTAGGTGGAACGCTTACAAATTACAATACAATCCACAAAAGTATTGTTCGTCTTCAGGAACTCGAAGACATGGAGAAAAAGGGCTGGCCACAAGGTTTCAAAAAGCGCGAAATTCTTCAGAAAACTCGCGAAATGGAAAGAATCAACAAATATCTCGTGGGTATCAGATATATGAAGGGCGTTCCAGGCGCAGTGATTGTTGTTGATATTAAAAAAGAATCCATTGCTGTTAAAGAAGCAAGGAAACTTGGAATCCCATGTATAGCTCTTGTTGATACAAATTGTGATCCTACCGAGGTAGATTATCCTATTCCTGCAAACGATGATGCAATTAAGTCAATTGACCTAATTGTTGGTTCTCTTGCAGATGCTGCAATTCTTGGAGTTGAAGGAAGAAAACGCCGTGACTCAGATGAATCAGCCAAGGATAAACCAAAGTACAATAAAGAAAAAAGAACTGCCCCAGTGAAAAAAGAAGCAGCACCAGTCGAAAAAGCTCCAGCAAAAGGTGCAGAAGAAGCTTCTAAAGTTCAGGGCAAGGAGGAATAATAATGGCCGTTGATGCAAAAACAGTAAAAGAGCTAAGAAAAATTTCAGGCGCAGGTATGATGGAGTGCAAAAAAGCTCTTGATAAGAGCGAAGGCGATCTTGAATCCGCCCTTAAATTTCTTCGCGAGCAGGGCGTTAAAGTTGCTGCTAAAAGAGCTACCAGACAAGCAAATGAAGGTCTTGTTTACTCCTATATTCATGGAGTAGGCAAACTTGGTGTTCTTGTTGAAGTCAATTGCGAAACCGATTTTGTAGCTCGCACAGAAGCATTCCAGGAATTCTGCAAGCAGGTTGCTATGCATATTACTGCTGCTGCACCTGATTTTGTTTCCCGTGATTCTGTTCCAGTTGAAAAAGTTCAAGATGAAAAAGAATTCCTTCTTAAACAGCTTGCTGATTCAAACAAGCCAGAAAATATTAAGGAAAAAATTGTTGAAGGCCGTATGGATAAATTCTTCAGCGAAATCTGTCTTCTTGATCAAGAATGGGTTCATGATTCTGAAATTGGAAAAGTTTCGGATGCTGTCACAAGTCTTATTGCTAAGATTGGTGAAAACGTAGTTATTAACAGATTTGCCCGTTTCCAGATAGGTAGTTAATCATGGATGACGGATCCGGTATAGCCCCCAGAGTTCTTTTAAAACTCAGTGGAGAAATTCTAGCAGGTCCTGCTGGAAGCGGCTTTCACCGAGATACCGTCTTCAGGATAGCAGAAGTTCTTGTAGAAGTTGCCTCAGCCGGATATCAACTAGCAGTTGTATCCGGAGGGGGCAATTTTGCCAGAGGCCGAGAGCTTTCGGCTTTCACAAGAACAAGAGCTGATTACATTGGTATGCTTGCCACAGTGATGAATTGTCTTGCAGTATGTGATGCTGTACAGAAAAAAGGTGGTAAAGCTGCTGTTCTTTCTGCTATTCCAGTTCCTGAAGCCGGTGCCGACTTGTTTGCTCCAACAAAAGCCGAAGAGTTATTGGCCAGTGGTTTTATTGTTTTCTATGCTGGTGGAACCGGCAATCCTCTTTTGTCAACCGATACAGCTGCTGCCCTCAGGGCTGCTCAAACAGGCTGTGAGATTCTTTATAAAGGAACCAAGGTTGATGGGATTTATGATTCGGATCCTAAAATCAATTCTGACGCCACTCGATTCACAGAACTCAGTTATAATGAAGTTCTGCGGCGCGACCTTAAAGTAATGGATGCCGCGGCTGTTGCAGTTGCACGAGACAATCAGTTACCAATTGTTGTTTTTGATATTACTGACCCGTACAATTTTGTGAGAATTCTTGAAAATCACAGCCTTGGTACGATTGTGAAGGGGGAATAACCGTGTTTGAGGAAATACTTCTAAATCTTGAAGAGCGTGCAGAAAAGACTCAGCAGAATACTGCAAAAGAGATGTCTGTTATTCGAACTGGTAAAGCAACTCCGGCACTTCTTGATAATATTCGTGTTGAAGTATGGGGTGACAAGCTTCCTTTAAAACAGGTTGCAGGCATTAGTGCTCCTGAGCCAAGACTTCTTGTGATTCAGCCGTGGGATGCTTCCACAGCACCGGCAATTGCAAAAGCAATAGAGAGCAGTGATCTTGGACTCCGTGCCAGCATTGATGGGCCTGTTATAAGAATTCCAATTCCTAAACTTAGTGATCAGAGAAGAAAAGATCTTATTAAAAGTGTAAAAAAACTTGCAGAGGTTGGTAAAACAGCCATAAGAAACATTCGCCGTGATGCAAATGATTCGTTAAAAAAAGCATGCAAGAGTGGTAAAATCACCGAGGATCAGGAAAAGAAATCACTTATTGAGGTTCAAGTAGTGGTTAACAAGTCTGTTAAAGAAATTGATAGACTTTTAAAAATCAAAGAAGCCGACATACTTGAAGTCTGATTTGCAGCATATTGCATTAATAATGGATGGGAATGGCCGCTGGGCTCGAAAGCGTGGTCTTACCCGTATCAAAGGTCATACTGCAGCAGAAAAATCTATCCATGATGCTGTTGAAGTATGTGATGAGTTGGGTATAAAGTATTTAACTCTTTATGCATTTTCCACAGAAAACTGGTCTAGGCCAAAGGCTGAAGTTAGTTTCATTATGAAACTTATAAGCCGCTTCATTAAAACTAATATTAATGACATGGACAAAAAAAATGTAAAACTCAGGGTCACAGGCCGGCTTAATGACTTACCCGAGGGACCCAGAAGAGAACTGCAACAGGCCATGGAAAGAACATCATCTAATACCGGAGTTAATATGATTCTGGCACTTAGTTATGGTGGAAGAGCAGAAATTCGTGACGCTTTTGTCAGAATAGCCGAGAATGTAAAATCGGGTCTTTTGAACCCTGAAGATATATCAGAAGTTATGATCTCTGATTTTATGTATAATTCTGATGTACCTGATCCTGATGTTATTATCAGAACCAGCGGAGAGCAGCGATTATCAAACTTTCTTTTGTGGCAGTCTGCATACACTGAGTTTGTTTTTACCCCTGTTCTGTGGCCCGACTTTCATGCTGAACAGCTGAAACAGGCTTTGTCTGAGTTTAAATCTAGAAAAAGAAGATTTGGAGGGTTGAAGTAGAACATGAAATTCCCCAAACTTTCCGGTAGGCTACTGATTGCTCTACCTGGAATTGCTTTGTTTCTGGTGGTTCTTTTCAAACTACCTGTTATCTGGGGTATTTTTCTCTTTTCCACTCTTGCTTTGCTGGCTGGTTTTGAATCTGCCGAACTATGTACTCCTGAAGGTTTAAACAAAATTTCAAAAATTCTTATTTCATTTTTATGTGGCGTAAGTAGTTATTTCATAGCTGTGGATCATTTCCTGCAAATACCTGCTCTGATTTTGCCAGGTGCTGCGGTGGCAATTACTGTTCTTTACAAATCAGGCCCAGACCATTCCAGAAGGCGAATGGCCGGAACCGCCGGTCTTGCTTCTCTTTATACCATGGGTTTTGGCCTTATGGCAAGACTTTTCCTTGATATGGGACCTTGGGTAGTGCTTGTTGTTCTTGCAATTTGCTGGCTAGGCGATAGTATGGCATATTTTGTAGGGGTTTCCATGGGCAAAAATAAACTTATGCCTAAAGTAAGTCCTAAGAAATCCTGGGAAGGATTTTGGGGCGGGCTTGCCGGTTCTATTATAGGTGCTTTATCTGTAGGTTATTTTACAAATATTCCTGTTGTTCCTCTTATTGTTCTTGGTTTCGCCGGTGGAATAGCTGGGGTTTACGGAGACCTTTTTGAATCTGCTCTTAAAAGAGATGCAGGTATTAAAGATTCTAGTAATATTCTTCTTGGGCACGGGGGAATTCTAGATAGATTTGACAGCGCAGTGGTGGTAGCACCTGTTGCTATTGTTATTTTACATCTATTCGGATTAATAACCTAATGAGTAGACGGGTTGCAGTTTTAGGTTCAACTGGTTCAATTGGTTGTCAGGCTCTAGAAGTCATTAAAAAAAGTAAAGAACTGGATCTTTTTTCCATTGTATGCGGTTCCTCCGCAAACGCTTTAAAGAATCAAACAGATAAATATCAACCTGTTTATGCCGGCTGTGTTAGCTCAGGCAATAAACTGGAAATTCTTAAAAAAGCAGTGGATGGGGCAGATATAGTATTGAATGCAATTGTTGGAAGTGCCGGTCTAGAAGCCAGTCTTTTGTGTCAGCAGATGAAGATACCTCTTGCTTTGGCCAATAAGGAAAGCCTTGTTATAGGCAGCGATCTTTTGCAGAAACATCTCGCAGCTGGTTTGGTTATTCCCGTTGATAGTGAACACAGCACTATTTTTCGTTGTATTCAGGGCGAAGCTAGAGAAGTTAAAAAAATCACACTAACGGCTTCCGGTGGCTCTTTAAGAGATACTCCACTTGATCAGATTTACAATTCACCACCTAGTGATGTTCTAACGCACCCCACATGGGAAATGGGTGGACGAATCACCGTTGATTCTGCAAGTATGGTAAACAAAGCCTTTGAAGTTTTGGAAGCAAGGGCTCTTTTTCCAAATATTCCTGTAGATGTTGTTGTTCACAGAAGTAGTATTGTGCATTCTTTTATTGAATCAGCTGACGGAGCATGGAAAGCGTTAATGGGTCTTCCTGACATGAAAATTCCAATCGCCTGGGCTCTTTTGTACCCAAATCTTCCCACTTACTCTGTTGCTTCTGAAAATCCATTGGATTGGGGCGATCTTTCTTTTCATCCTATGGAAAAGAAGCGCTATCCAGCATTCTATTCAGTAATAAAGGCAGGTGACATAGGCGGCACTGCCCCTACTGCTGCCAATGCTGCAGACGAGATTGCTGTTGAAGCTTTTTTAAAAAAACAAATTCCATTCGGGGCTATTACTGAAATTATTAATGAAGTTATCAGTGGTGTAAAAACCGAATCTGTTGAAGATTTTAATCATATTTTACATGTTGATTCTACAGCAAGGGAAAATGCCCGAAAGGCGGTAAATCGTATATGCTCTCAGTTATAGCGGTTTTAGTTGGTCTTGGAATGATTGTTTTCTTTCATGAACTTGGTCATTTCTGGGTATCAAAGGCTGTAGGTCTTCCTGTGGAAAGATTTAGTATTGGTTTTCCTCCTTTTATTTTCAGAAAAAAAGCAGGAGAAACCGAGTACTGCATTGGTTCTATTCCCCTGGGCGGTTATGTAAAAGTAGACTTGGGAGTGGGTACTGAAGAGGTATCACCTATAAGCTGGTGGAAACGAGCTATGGTTGTTCTTGCTGGCCCTTTTATGAACCTTATACTTGCGGCAGTTTTGATGTTTACCGTTCTTGGTGTAGTTGGAACAGAAATACCTGTTATTGATGCAGTTGTTGGAAGTATTCACATGGATGGGCTTGAAACTGGCGATGTTATTCTTGAGGTTTCAGGAACACAGGTAGAAAACTACACTGATATTGTCACGATTATGGAGTTACAAAGTAGCGGGCTATTTCTTGTGCAGAGAGGTGGGGAAACAATTTCAGTTCCTTTTAACCTTTCACCTGACAGTATTCCTGGATTTATTCCCTTAATTCAGACAGTGGTTGAATCTTCAGTTGGTATGCCTGCTTATGAAGCCGGTATCAGATCCGGAGACAGAATTCTTTCGGTAAACTCAGTGTCAGTTATTGATTTCTCAGAACTCCAGCAGGAAGTCTCTGAATTTGAAGGTCAGTTTCTCGAACTGATTTACACACGAGAGGGTGCTGTTGATACTGCTTGGGTAGAGCCTATGGATTACAATGGAAGATGGATTGTGGGCGTAACTGCATTAAGTGAAACAACCACGCTCAAACTTCCACTTGGTATGGCGTTTACTGTGAGTATCCAGGCTGCTCTTGATGGTGCGGGAACTTTCTTTACCAGTCTTATACAGATGGCTGCTAAACCTGCGGAACTTATTGAAATGTCAGGAGGACCTGTTTTCGTAGCAGAAACTCTTGGTCAGCAGGCGGCATTTGGCCTTTCCAGATTCCTTGAAACTATTGCTTATTTTTCGCTGGCAATTATGGGCTTTAACTTGCTTCCTCTTCCTATTCTTGATGGTGGTCAGTTTCTTTTTATTCTTTATGAAGGCATTCGAGGTAAACCAGCATCACCAAAAGTAATTCAGATTGCCCAGCAGATCGGTATTATGCTTCTTTTGTTATTGTTTGTTGCGGTAATTTTTAAAGACATTAAACGAGTTGTAACGCGGGTGAGGTAGATTCCGATTACAGCATTTCTTGTAATCGTGCTTCTTGTTGCAACTGCATTTCCAATTGTTCAATTTTCATGGCTGTATCAGCAGCAGCTCTAAAAAAGATAGGCCATACCTCTGTGTGTTCTTCAGCTATCAGCACTAGATCGGCCATGTATTGCTCACTGGGAATTTCGGACCATGCAGAATCTCCAGGTAAATAAGTAAGATTACGAGCAAGCATTCCAGCACCGGTTGTGATTTTTGCCTGTTGAACAACTGTAAGTTCTGATGTAGATTTTTCACCACAGCCAACTAGAATTAATGTAAGTATCAATAATATTTTTGTTTTCATCATAGCCCTAATATGTTATGAAAAGCTTCATGGGCACATTGCCTGCTTACATTGCTATAATACATATATAGTAGAGAAAAAATAGTTGTTTGACGAAGGGAGAATCTTGAAGAATTTTATTTTATTGCCCTTATTGGTTGTTTTGTCTGCATTTGCCACTGAGTATGGTCGAGCTAAAATTACAGGTACTGATCAAGACTGGTGGGTGATCCATTCAGCTCATTTTGATGTGTACTATGAAGAAGGAACCGAAAGCGTTGCAGAAAGCACAGTTGTGATTGCCGAGAGGGAAATCAGGCTACTAGGTGAAACTTTTGATTACCTACCTTCTGATCCAATTCCAGTTATCGTTTATCGCTCTCCTGCAAGGTTTCGTCAAACAACTCTTCTGCCAGGAGATCTTGGTGAAGGAGTTGGTGGTTTTACTGAGTATTACAAAGGTAGAATAGCTATTCCTTATTCTGGAATATGGAGTGATTATCGCCATGTTTTAGCTCACGAACTTAATCATGCTTACGTGTTTGATATGCTTTACCGAAGAGATTTAACTAATATATCTAGAAGTAGGGCGCCTCTTTGGGTAATGGAAGGTCTGGCAGAGTACACATCAATAGGATGGGATACAGCAAGTCAGATTGAATTCCGTGACATGGTCATTGGAAATATGATAGCAAGTGTGGGTGAACTCAGCCGAAGAAACGACTATCTTGTTTACCGTGAGGGGCAGGCAATTTATCATTTCATGAATCAGCGGTATGGCCATGAACGATATTTAGATTTTGTTAGACACATGAAAAATCATGATGGTATTGAGGGGGCCATTGAAGCGGCTTTTGGAATGACGGTGAATCAGTTCAGTGAACGGTTCATTGAGTGGGCCAGGGAATCCTACTGGGGTGAAGTGGCAAATGGGGAAAGCCCTACCGATATTGGTACGCCTATTCTTCAGGGTGAGGGTCAAAGAGCCTCAAGGGTAAATATTGCTGGGCCAGTGATCTCGCCTGATGGTTCAATGGTTGCTGGGTGTGAGTATTATCATGCAAGATATGCTGGAGTTGTTCGATCAGCAGTAAATGGGCAAGAAATATTTAGACCTATTGACGGTGGAGGGATTTTCGAAGAATCTGTTTCACCAATGGTTAGGACCATGGCTTTTTCCCCAGGATCAGATTCGATTGCAGTTGCTTTTCATAGTGTAACAGGTGATGGAATAAAAATAGCTGAAATTGGCGGCAATCCTTTAACTATCCCCGTTAATTTTGATATGATTCGTGACCCTGTCTGGAACCCATCTGGTGGGCAGATTGCTTTTAGCGGCCTTATGGATGGAAACTTAAATATCTGGCTTTATGACATGGCTTCTGAAACATTACAACAAATCAGCGATACAGAACAGGGAGAATATGAGCTCTGGTGGGGAAGTCGGGGGATTTTGTGTGTTTCTGAAGATCCCTCAGCAGGCGAAAGAACCTTAAAATGCTGGCAGATTGATGGGACATCAGAGGTGATTCATTCTTGTTTCGAAGATATTTCCTCTCCTGTTGAAACGCCACAAGGTGTGATATTCATCTCTTCAGAACATGGAGAGCCTAATTTTTACCTATTCAGGAATGATTCATTGCCTATTGTTCGATTGACAGATTTGTATATGACACCGCAGTATCCGTCTTGGGCTGATTCATCTGGAATTGCTTTGTTTCAATCATCAGACTGGGCAGGAACCGGCTTATTTGTTGTTCATGATCTTGATTCAAGAGTTGTGAATCTGCCTGATTCACTTCATGTGTGTGGTGACAGGTTGGAACCTGAAAACGAAACGGAATTTGAAACAGGTAGTTGGAGGCTTTCACCTTATTCTCCTGAGTTCACACTTGATCAGGTTTCTGCAAATGCAGGATTTGATTCGTATTCCGGCCTTACTGGAAATTCTTATTTTATTTTTAGTGACGTGCTTGCAAGGCACCAGATGGGAATTCTTGCAAATTTCAGCGGACAGGTTTCTGATATAGACCTTGCGGTAATGTACAACAATTTTGAAAACAGATTCCAAACCGGGGGGGCTGTTTATCGCTTCACTTCAAGATATGTGTTTGAAGATAGTTTCGGAAACAGAGATTATGTGAGAGATGTTAATCTTGGAGGTTCTCTGAATTCGACCTATCCGATAACTAAGGCGTTTAGAGTAGGAATCACGGGAAGTTATAGAAGAGCTTCTCGAGAAGGTTTGTGGTCTAATGATATGCTTTACAGGGAAAATATTTTTTCTGTAAAATCTAATATTGTGTATGACAATGCTTTATGGGGTGCAGTTGGCCCTCGTGTCGGCAGCAGAATGAGTCTCAGCTTTGATTATGCACCAGGTCTCTGGGATAATGCCCAGTATTTTACCGCTTCATTTGATATACGAGAATACACATGGATTTCTTCTGAAGTTACCCTTGCCACAAGGTTAGCTGGTGGGATCAGTTTTGGCCAGAACAGGCAGCGGTTTTACATTGGTGGCACCTTGCCCCATAGAAGCAGTACCGGGGAAGTTGAAGGAGTTGGTGACTTGTATCAATTCTACAATAGTTATGCGGATCTTCTGCGGGGTTGGGATTTTGTTTCTTTGAACGGTACACGGTACGCAGTAGGCTCAATTGAGTTCAGATTTCCTGTTCTAAATTATCTTAGCCTTGCAGCACCGATCCCAATGACATTCACAAGAGGACGAGGTGTTATCTTTACAGATATTGGTTTTGCTTCAGATGATCTTAGCACCTTCAAAGGTGCTAGAGGCAGTGGTGGTTATAGATTAGAAGACATAAAAATGTCTATTGGAACCGGTTTCCGGTTGAACGTAGGTTACTTTATATTAAGATCAGACATTGCTTGGAGAACAGACCTTTCCACCATTAGCCAGAAGCCAGAATATTATTTTACAATGTCAACAGAATTCTAATAAAGGGGTAGTTTACACTTATGAGATTGCTTTTCTTGATTTTAGTTTCGTTTGCTTTTGTTTCATTTGCTTGGTTGTGTCCAGCCTGTGAGACTCAGAATGACGGATCTTTCTGCACAGAATGTTATTTACCTGAGACGCCAGAAGGCATGGTGTATGTTCCAGCTACAACAGTTGAACTGGAGGGCGATCTTATTGATGTGCCTCCATTCTTTATCGATGTTCTCCCTGTGACTTACAGGGAATTTCTTCCATGGCTCAATGGTTCAGGTTTTGGGGTAAACGAGCTGGGAATTATTATTACAGGTGGTGGCTCTGGTGATGAGTCAATGCAATTTCTCGCATTTACACCTTTTATAGGTGATCAGGAACGAGGTGGTATTACAGTTCCTTCTTTGTGCCTTGAGAACCCGGTGGCATCCATAACATGGAGCGGAGCACAATCATATCTGTCAGATACAGGAAAAAGACTACCTAATTTGGCTGAGATGAAAGCTGCTGCCTTACATGGTCATCTTGATGTATGGAATACCTATGATGAAATGTTAGCTTTTGCAGGTCAGATGGAGGCCTCCATGGGTAGCATGTTAGGTAGGCTCAGTACTCAAGCTATGTTTTCTGGATATAGTACATCTAATGAAAGAACTATGTGGGAGTTAACAGGTACGGTTTTTGGTGGAAACCCACTTAAAACATCAGTTTCCACAGATGTTAGTTATATTACATTGTTTAAGGCACTTGATGAGCCGATAATATCATCAACAAACAGGGATATGGGTTACTTTAATGTTATTTTTAGAGGCGCTATAGAAGTTCCTCAGTAATTTTGAAAGGAAATAGGAAATGAAAGTTTTTATTACAGCATTGATCCTTGGTCTTCTTCTTTTTGTGGCAGGTTGTGGAAGTCAGACAGTTACAAGAACTGATACTGATACAGTTACTGATTTAAGTGGTTACTGGAATGATACAGATGCCAGAATTGTTGCAGATTCAATTGTTCAGCAGGTTCTTGCCAGTCGTATTAGTGGAATACATGATACAAGGGGTGACGATGGTAGATCATCCGGTCTTCCTGTGATTCTTGTTGGTGGCGTTCGTAATCAGAGTACTGAACACATCAATGTAGATGTATTTATGTCTGAAATTGAAAGATCCTTGTTGAATTCTGGTCGTTTCCAGATAGCAGCAGGTGGCCGTGAGCGCGACGAAGTTCGTGGTGAAAGAAGAGATCAGAATGTTTTTGCTACACCTGCAACAGCAGCTGAATTCGGTCGTGAGATCGGAGCCGATTATGTAATGACTGGAACTGTTAACTCCATTGAAGATCAGGCTAACGGAACAAGAGCAATTTTCTATCAGGTGAATATCGAACTTATTAATGTAGAGACTGCGCTTAAAGTATGGATGGGCTCAGCTGAGATTAAAAAGGTAATTGAGAGATAACATGAAAAGCATCCTTGTTTTTGCGGGATTTCTTCTTGTTATGTCCTGTGCAGTGGCATACACCAGTACCATGGGACCGGTGCTTAAGGATATGGGTCGAGGGTCTAATGTCCAGGCAATTACAAGGCTGAAAGATGTTTTTCCAGATAGCACTGGAAGAGATCGCCTTCTGTATCTTATGGAGTTAGGAAATCTGACTCGCTACGCGGGGCAGCAAAGTATAGCACAAGCTGTTCTTTTGCAGGCAGATAGACTTAGCGATAACCTTTGGGGAACAGACATTGGGCAGCAGGCTTTATCAATGGTTACCAGTGATCTTGCCCTTGAATTTCGTGGGGCTGATTACGAAAAAGTGTTTATTAATTATTGCCTAGCTTCAAGTTTTGCTGCTTCTGGAAATCTAGAGTCAGCAGTTGTTGAGGCTAGGCGGGTTAATGAAAAGCTGAAAGCATTTAACCAAAGGTATGATAAGAATCCTAACAGATATTCAGATGATGCTTTTGTTAGGTATTTCATGGGTGTTCTTTACGAGATGAATGGTGATTATGATGATGCTCTTATCAGCTATCGCCTTGCTCTCGAAACTTATGACTCAACCTATGTAAACCTTTATGATCTGCCAGCCCCAGTGCAGCTTAGATCTGACGCTATGCGACTTGCTAACTACAACGGATTTACAAGTCTTTACGAAACTTATCAGAATATGTGGCCTAGTTTAAACTGGCAAGAATCAGGACCCAATGCTGAAATGGGTGAGATTGTTGCCGTGATAGAGCTGGGCAATATTGCCTCACGAAGGTCTAGTGGCTTTGATGTTTATTCAGACGATAGAGTTTACAGCATTCAGCTTCCTGTAATACCCGATTTCCCCAGACGAAGGGTCTCTGGATCTGTGTCTGTGGCAGGAGAAAATACCAGCATATTCCTTGTTGAAGATCTTAACGGTATAGCCCGCGAGAATCTTGAAGATCAGGCCGCAAGAAATACAATTCGCGCAGCAGCGCGGCTTGCTGTTAAAGCAGGTGTTGCTAGCTTAGGCGAGAACCTTACTGAACAAATCACAGATAATGAAACTGTGAGTTCAGGAGTGGGGCTCATTTTAAGTATTGTAGGTGCAGTTACTGAGCAGGCAGATTTACGAGCATGGCTTACTCTACCTGCACAGATACAGATGGCTCGCTTTCAGGTAGCTCCGGGAACTTGGCCCGTTAGTTTTACCATTAACGGTAGAAGTTTTACTCATGATCCGGTAACCGTTCAGGCTGGCGAGATTACACTGATATTCCTACGAGAGGATTTCTAATGAATCTTGCTTCTCTCATAGATCATACACTATTAAAAGCTGATACTACTGAAAAGATGGTTGAGAAACTATGTGCAGAAGCTGTAGAGTATCATTTTTGTTCTGTTTGTGTAAATCCCATCTGGGTTCCTTTTGCCAGCGAACTTTTAGAGGGTGAAACTCCTCTTGTGTGCTCAGTGGTGGGTTTTCCACTGGGTTCAACTCCACTTGTACCAAAGGAAGCCGAATGGGTGGTAAAACACGGCGCACAAGAAGTTGATATGGTTCTTCCAGTTGGGCTTCTGAAACAAGGAAGTCTAGCTGATGTACAGTCTGTTATCCATGAAGTGGTATCCGCTGTTGCAGGTATACCGGTTAAAGTAATTCTTGAGACCTGTCTTCTCACAGATGAAGAAAAGGTTAATGGTTGTTCAGTGGCACTTGAGGCTGGAGCTTCTTTTGTGAAAACCAGTACAGGATTTTCCACAGGTGGAGCAACAATGTCTGATGTTAAGCTAATGCGCCAAGTTGTTGGTTCATTTATGGGCGTGAAAGCCTCTGGTGGAATTCGTAATTTTGAAAATGCTATGGCCATGATTGATGCAGGAGCTTCAAGAATTGGTACCAGCAGCGGTATAGCAATAGTTAATGCAAATAAATAAAATTAACATAAAAAAAGAGTGGGCAACTGGAGGGGTCAACCAATTGCCCACGAGAGAACCTGGATTAATCGGGTCGGGTCTTTATCCTACTTGGAAGATCTGGGAGGGGGGTTCAGACCGGCCAAGCGAGAAGGATAAATACTGGCAATGCGACGATCGCCACCGTCAAGAAGAGCCAGTTCTTAAATCCAGGTTTGTACATATCGTGTCCTCTCTTTATTAATACTTTTTTCGAACACAAATACAGAAAGCAATTATCGTGCCACAAAAAAACAATACGAAGTTAAACAAAGAGCAACAAGAAGCAGTACAATATAATAGCGGTCATCTTCTTGTTCTAGCTGGTGCAGGTAGTGGGAAAACAAGAGTACTCACAGCCAAGATTGCTCATATTATTGACACTGGTCTTGCCAAGCCTTGTCAGATACTTGCAATGACTTTTACGAACAAAGCTTCAGGCGAGATGCGTGAAAGAATTTATAATCAATTGAATGACAACAGTATTAGGCTTCGTATGGGTACTTTCCATAGTATTTGTGCCTGGATTTTAAGAAGAGAAGCAAGGGCTCTGGGGTTTCCAGAGAACTTTTCAATTTATGATGGAGACGATCAGAAAACTCTTATTAGAAGAATTCTTAAAAAGACTGAACTGCCCATGAAGGTTACACCGGGGGCTGCTCGAGGTTACATTTCTACTTCTAAAAATGATTTAATTACAGCAGAAGAAGCACTTTCCGCCGCTTCCACTCCTTATCAAGAATCTCTTGCTTTGGTTTATCAAAACTATGATAAAGAATTGCATAATAACGGCGCATTTGACTTTGACGATTTATTGACACAGGTTTTGATGGCGTTGCGTCAAAATAATGACACGGGTAAGCATTACAAGAATATGTTCACCAGAATCCTTGTGGATGAGTATCAGGATACAAACAAAGTTCAAAATGAAATACTTAAAGAACTTACAGGTTCCGATACCGTGGTTACTGTTGTAGGTGATGATGATCAGTCAATTTATGGATGGCGTGGCGCTAGGGTAGAAAACATTCTTCAATTCCCACAGAATTACCCTGATGTAAAAACAGTACGCCTTGAAACTAATTACAGATCAACGGGAAGCATATTGAAAGCATCATCTTCTCTTGTGAAACACAACAAGAATCGACACGGCAAAACTCTTCGTCCTGTTTTAGGAGCAGGTGAGGCTGTGCAGGTCAGGCAGTCTGTTACCCCAGATGATGAGGCTCATTACATTTTGTCTGCAGCAAGGGATCTTAACAGTGATGGTATTCCATGGAATGAAATTGCTGTTCTTTTCAGGACTAATGCTCAGTCGCGACCGTTGGAAACAATGTGCAGAAGATTAAGAATACCTTATGAGGTGGTTGGCACTGTAAGGTTTTTTGAGCGAACAGAGATCAAAGATATCGTTTCCTATTTAAGGATCATTGTAAATCCTACAGATACCGGTAGTTTTAGAAGAGTTTTGAACAAGCCAACAAGGGGTGTTGGTGCTAAGGGTCAATCTAATTTTTATCAGTGGGTTGAAGACAATGGAACTGATGTGGTCACAGGCCTTGAAAAAAGTGGTTCAATTTCTGGTATAACCCAAAAAGCAAAACCAGTTCTCGAGAAGTTAGGTAAAAATCTTCGTTCCTGTATGGATGGAGTTGTGGCAGGAGATACAGCCAGCGAAATTGTCGATTCTGTTATTGATTTTACTGGAATTCTTGATTTGTACAAAACCGGAGAAGTAGCAGATGAAACCCGCTTGCAAAACATCCAGGAATTAAGAAGTTATGCTGCGGAATATGATTCTAGAAATCCTGAAGGTGGTTTACCTGGATTTCTTGCGGAACAGAGTCTGCTTTCAAGTTCAGATTCATATTCCGGAGATGAAAAACTTGTATTGATGACTCTTCACAGTGCCAAGGGATTGGAATTTGATTGCGTTTTTGTTTCAGGTCTTGAGGAGGGAATGCTTCCTTACATTCGTCCTCAGGAACATGCGCCCAGTGATTTAGAAGAAGAAAGAAGATTACTTTATGTTGGAATGACCCGAGCTAGAAAAAGACTTTTTCTTACTTGGTGTTCCAACAGGCCCCGACCTGGAAGTTTTCCGCAGGGCCCCAGCAGATTTTTAACAGAGGTGGCAGATGATGAATCTTTTGACACCCATGAACCTAAGCCAAAAGCTAGAAATAATTCGTTCGCCTCTGCGGCTGCTAGTGTTACACCTGAACGATCTGCTTCAATCTACAAAAGAGGAAATCTTGTAAAACACCCTCGGTATGGAAAAGGTGTTGTTGTTACAGCAAAGAGGCGTGGAAGTGAATGGGAATTGAAGATCAATTTTGGTTTTGACGCACCGAAAACTCTGCTAACCGGTTATGTGGCTATACCTGTATTAAAAGAAAAAGCTCAACGATCAGATCTTGATTAAAAAGGAGATTGTTTTATGGAACTTTATATCGATACCGCTAATGTAGATGAAATAAAAGAAATTGCAACTTGGGGAGTGCTTTCAGGAGTTACTACAAATCCCACTTTAATCGCCCGCGAGGGAAGGGATTTCTTAGAAGTAATAAAAGAGATCTGTGAGCTTGTGGATGGACCAGTTAGTGCAGAGGTTCTTAGCGAGGATATGGAAGGAATGATTAAAGAGGGTAGGGAAAAGAAAAAATGGCATGAAAATGTTATCATAAAACTTCCATGCACAGCTGCCGGCATCGGCGCGTGTGCCGTTCTTGAGGCTGAGGGTATTCCATGCAATGTTACTCTTGTGTTCAGCACAGGTCAAGGATTTTTAGCAGCCAGTGCAGGAGCTTCTTTTGTAAGCCCATTTGTTGGCCGTTTGGATGATGCTGGAACCAATGGCATGCAGGTTGTTGAAGATCTTGCAGAAATGTTTGAAATGCACGGATTTCGTACAAGAATAATAGCTGCTTCAATCAGAACTCCTAATCACCTTACAGAGGCTGCTCTTGCAGGTGCTCATATTGCCACTGTGCCTTACAGCGTTATAAAAAAATCAATTCTTCACCCGCTTACAGATAAAGGGTTAGATTCATTCCGCAAAGACTGGGAAGCTGCACAGAAATAATGGTTGCTGCAAAGGTTATCCGTCAGGATATTTTGAAGATGATACATGACGCAGGCAGTGGTCATCCTGGTGGAAGTCTTTCTCTGGTTGAGATTCTTCTTCACCTTTATTGGAAAGAAATGAAGATCGAACCGAAAAATCCAGCTTGGCAGGAAAGAGACAGATTAATTCTTTCTAAAGGCCACGGTGCCCCTGCTCTGTATTCTATTCTTGCCAGAAGAGGTTACTTTTCTGTGGACAGACTGAACTCTTTAAGAAAGTTAGGGTCAGGCCTGGAAGGACATCCGCACATGCAGAGTCTTCCAGGGCTTGATTGTTCCACTGGAAGTTTAGGACACGGTTTGGGTATAGCGGCAGGTCTGGCATTAGGCCTTTCATTGAAAAAAAGCAAATCAAGAGTGTTTTGTATACTGGGTGATGGCGAGCTTCAAGAAGGCAGTATTTGGGAATCAGCCATGTCTATTCCTGCCTTGAAACAAACAAATATAACAGTGGTTATTGACAGGAATCATGTTCAACTGGATGATTTTGTAAAGAATGTAATGCCGGTGGAGCCATTGGCTGAAAAATGGCTTTCTTTTGGTTGGTTTGTTGTTACCTGTGATGGCCATAACATGGATGAACTCAAGAAAGCTTTTTCAACTAAAACAGATAAACCACTGGTGATAATCGCGGAAACTGTTAAAGGGAAGGGTATTTCTTTTATGGAAAATAATGCCCTGTGGCATGGCAAAGCCCCTGATGAAGAACAACTTAAAAATGCATTGAAGGAGCTTAAATGAGACCAACTCGTGAAGGTTACATTGAAGGCCTCCTTGAAGCCGCGGAAATGGATAAAAGGGTAATAGTTGTTGATGGTGATGTAAGTCGCTCTACAGGAACTATAGCTTTTAAGCGCAGGTTTCCAGACAGATTTTTTAATCTGGGCATTGCAGAACAGAATATGGCAGAGTACAGTGCTGGTTTAGCCCTTGCAGGTTACATTCCATTTTACAGTACTTACGCTGTTTTTGCAGCAGGCAGAGCGTGGGATCAAATTCGTACTTCAATATGTAACATGAACTTAAATGTTCGTATTGGTGGTGCTCATGGCGGTTCTAGCGTTGGACCAGACGGAGCCACTCATCAGGCTCTGGAAGATATAGCGATCACCAGGGTATTGCCTAACATGACTGTGCTAGTTCCAGCAGACTCTAACCAGACCAGACAAGCGGTTTTAGCTTCTCTTGATATTAATGGTCCTGTTTACATAAGATATGGTAGAAATCCTGTTCCAGAGGTTTACAACAGAGATATTCCAGTGGTACCGGGTAAAGGTAATTTGTTACTGGAAGGTAATCATGCTACCATTGTAGCAGTGGGTGTTATGGTGGCGTATGCTTTAGAAGCGGCAGAAATGCTTGCAGCAAAAGGAATATATGTTTCAGTTATAGATATGGTCAGTATAAAACCACTTGATACAGATTTGCTTTTAGACGCTGCAGAAAAGTCGAAATTTTTTGTTACCGCTGAAGATCATCAAATAAACGGAGGTCTTTTTGGTGCTGTATCAGAGTTCCTCTCACAGCATGCACCATGCCGAATAATTCCAGTGGCAGTTAATAATCGATTTGGTTGCAGTGGAACTCCAGAGGAGGTGATGAAAAAGCTTGAGTTAACCGCAGATATTATTAAAAAGAAGGTTGAAATTTCACTGGAAATAGATTAATTCCATTGACTTCAACTGATTTCTTCAATAGCTTTCAGTGTTCAGGTTTTGTGTCTTTTCTAATATCAATTTAACCGCAAAGCGGAGGATTAAAGTGGCTAAAGTTCTTATATGTGATGCCGTTGCTGATTCTGCCCTCGATATGCTCAGGGGTGCCGGGCTGGAAGTAACTGTTAAAACAGGTATGGACCAGGACGGTCTTCTTGAAACTGTACCAGCTTATGATGCTATGGTTGTTAGAAGTGCAACAAAAGTAAGAGTACCTGTTCTTGAGCATTGTAAAGATACTCTTAAGCTCATTGTTCGAGGTGGAGTTGGTCTAGATAATATTGATGTAAAAGATGCTGAAGAGCGTGGAATTGCTGTAAGAAACACACCAAGCGCAAGTTCAGTTGCAGTTGCTGAATTGGCTCTGGGCCACATGCTTGCATGTTGTCGTTACATTCCAGTGGCTGATAGAACCATGAAGCAGGGGCAGTGGAACAAAAAACAGTACGGCAAGGGTCTTGAGCTCTGGCACGGAACTCTTGGTCTTATTGGATTCGGCCGCATTGCCAAAGAGGTGGCTAAACGGGCAAAAGCATTTGATATGGATGTTGTATTCTACGACCCGTTCATTCAAGATGAAATGATTGATGGAGTTAAAAAAGTAGACCTTGATACTCTCTGCAAAGAAGCAACTGTTATCAGTTTACACATTCCTCATAACGATGCAACGCATTACATTCTTGATAAACCGCAGTTTGATATGATGAAGGACAATGTAATAATAGTAAATTGTGCCCGTGGTGGAACAATTAATGAAACAGCCCTTGTGGAAGCTCTTGATTCTGGAAAAGTTTTTGCAGCTGGTGTTGATGTTTTTGAAAAAGAACCTTCCACATCCGAGAACTGCCCATTGATTGCTCACCCTAAAGTAGTCGCTACGCCTCACATTGGTGCAGGTAGTAAGGGTGCTTCAGGTAGGGTTGGTACCGAGGTTGCTTCCATAATTATTGATTTTTTTAAATAGAAATAGTTTATCTCTAATCGAAAGGTAGAAACATGCTGAGAAAGGTACCAGTTTTGCTTTTTGCACTGCTGCTGGCCACCAGCTTCGCCTGGGCTCAGGTAGAGGACACTCCTTCTGCTGACCCGGTTGATGTTGGAGAAACAGCAGTAATCACCGATGAAGCGTTACTCTTGGAAGACTCTGCGTTAGTAGAGGAACCGGTTGTTGAGACCGAACTTCCAGTAACAACAGCATCTATTGGTGATGGTATGATCGCCCCTGGCGGAATTGTGGTGTCTGACTGGCCTAATGATGCCGGTGACGCTCTTCTAGTTTCTTTTGAGCCTGGCAGTGAAGTTGGTAATGACAACTTTATTGGTTATTCTGTTTATCGCAGAGCACTGGGAGAAGAGGAATTAGATTTAGTAATGGTTTTGGAAATTGATGAAGGAACAGATTTTATTGATGGTTATGATCCTGATTTCATTGTAGAGCCAGGTATTCAGTACGAGTATCAGGTTGCTGCTATGTATCTTAATGATGTTGAAATTCTTGGTGATATTTCTCTTGCACAGACAATTTCTGTAGGTCAAATTTATCACACTGGAAAGACCAGAGTTCTTGTTGGTTGTGTTCTTTTCCTCGGTTTGATTCTATTTTACTTCCACGCTGCACAGCGTGGAATCGAAATGTATCTTCGTCCTATTGCTGGAATTGAAGCCATTGATGAGGCTATCGGTCGTGCAACAGAAATGGGAAAACCAATTCTTTATGTACCTGGATTAGCATCCATCAGTGATGTGGCCACTATTGCAAGTATTACTATTCTTGGCCGTGTTGCCAAAAAAGTAGCAGAGTATGGCACACCTCTTCTTGTTCCAAACCGTGATCCTATTGTTTATACCATTGCAGAAGAAACTGTAAAACAGGCTTATATGGAAGCTGGAAGACCTGATGCTTTTGATAAAGACAGTGTTTTCTTCCTTACCCAGAGTCAGTTTGCATTTGTTGCAGGTGTGAATGGTATCATGATGCGTGAAAAACCTGCCACGAACTTCTATCTTGGAATGTTCTGGGCTGAATCTTTGATTCTTGCTGAAACAGGTTCACTTTCCGGTGCAATTCAAATTGCTGGAACTGATGCTGTTACACAGCTTCCTTTCTTTATCACCACTTGTGATTACACACTTATTGGTGAAGAACTTTATGCAGCAAGTGCTTACCTTGGCCGCGAGCCCAAGCAGCTTGGTTCAATCAAAGGTCAGGACGCTTGCAAGGGTATAGTTATGGCTCTTATCACCGTAGGAGTACTTCTTTCTCTTACAGATCTTATTGCCGGTACAGAAACACTGAACTGGCTCAAAAATATTATCACCATGCCTATAGTGGACTAACCCACCGGAAGGAGATGACTTAATGAAAAGATCAATTCCTCTTGCGATAGTCATGGTGGGCGGAATACTGTTTATGATTCAGTATTTCATTCCCCACCAGTATTCGCAGACACTTTTTGACTATTACACAGAGTGGGCACCTATTGTTGGTGCATTCGCTCTTGTTCTTGGTGTAGGAAGCCTTTCAAGACTTCACTCACACAAAATTAAAAGGAAAGCAAAAAACTGGCAGTACAGTTATGCAGTTCTTATTCCTTTGTTTGGTGTTCCTATTTTTGCCCTTCTCATGCCAGAAAGCATTGGCGGAGGAATCATGCAAACAATGGGTGGCGACAGAACGACCCAGGGTGTTTTTGATTTTGCATACATGAATGTTCAGGTGCCTATTCAGGCAACAATGTTCAGCTTGCTGGCTTTTTATATCGCCAGTGCAGCTTTCAGAGCTTTCAGGGCAAAGTCAGCCTTGGCTACAGTTCTTCTTCTTTCAGCAATCATTGTGATGCTGGGACAGGTACCAATTGGCGAACTTCTTGGAAAATGGTTTCCTAAAGTTGGTTTATGGATTCTCAGGTATCCAAATCTTGGTGCAAAACGAGCCATCGCACTTGGCGTTGGTTTTGGAATGTTAGCGACACAACTTAAAATAATCTTCGGCGTTGAGCGTAATTGGCTCGGCGGAGCCGGCGAATAGGGGGGTGAATATGAGCATCTGGGAAAAAATGTTAAATGTTGACAGGCGCTGGATATTCCTTCTTATAGGAATTGCGTGTGTTGTTCCATTCTTTACACCTCTTGGGCTTCCAATTTTGCCTTCAGAGGAAGTAATCAGCATCTATGATGAAATTGAATCTTTCGGACCTGATAACGCAATGTTTGTTGGTTTCGATTTTGATCCAGGTACAGCAGCAGAAAACATGCCAATGGGTGTTGCTGTTTTACGCCACGCATTTGCAAGAAATGTTCCTGTTTTTATCACAGCTTACACTCCTCTTGGGCAGGGTATGGCTGCAATGGCAGTGCAGGACCTTACAAATGAAGAATCTGAAGACTTCTTCAAGCTTATTCACTGGGCAGAATGGGCTTCAATTCGTGAACAGGGAATTGAAGACAGAGCTGGAATAGAGGAAGCCTGGGTAGCAGCTGGAAATACTCTTCCAGAGAACGCCCGAGGATGGGTTTTTGAGGGCAGAGATATCGCAACTCTTGGTTATCTTCCTTACTTCCACCTTGTAATTCTTGGTATGAGTAGTTCAATTGCATCTCAGTATCCAACAGATGTGAGCGGTACTCCTATTGAGGAAATGCCAATGTATCAAGAGCACAAGAGCCTTAGAGAGATTGATCTTGCAGTAACTACTGCTGGTTCAAGTGCCTGCGTTGCATGGATTACTTATGGACGCGAGAAAATAGGTCTTCCAATTGCATTTGGTGTTACAGCAGTTATGGCTACAGATTATTACATCTACATCCAATCAGGTCAGATCATTGGACAGATGGGTGGTCTTAGAGGTGCTGCCGAGTATGAAACTCTTCTCATGGAGAATGGTTATTCAACCGTACCAGGTAAGGCTTTCGTTGGAATGGATGTTCAGAATATTGCACACCTTCTGATTATCTTCTTGGTTATCCTTGGTAACGTGGCCTTCTTTGCCGGAGGTTTTAACAAAAAGACTAAACTTAAGGGAAGGAGGTAGATCATGACTGAGACCATTGGACTATGGGTAGCGGCTATCTTTACAATAGGAATCTATTCTTTCCTGTACAAAGAAAATCCACTCTACCGACTGGCAGAACACCTTGTTGTAGGTATATCAACAGGATATGGAATTACAATTACCTACACGAATGTTATTGATCCAAAGCTCATTCAACCTCTTGCCAATGGCGAGCAGGGTGCATGGTTGCTTCTTGTTCCAGCTATACTGGGTCTTCTGTATATCACCAGATTTTTCCCCAGTGTTGGTTGGCTCTCCCGTTACCCTATGGCATTCCTTATGGGTGCAGGTATGGGTATTGGTTTCCCTCTGTCTATGAAAGCAAGTGTGCTGAGACAGCTTGAAGCTTCACTTATTCCATTATACGAAACAGGCATGGCCTGGGATGTTGCTTTAGGTAACGTTGTAATGGTTCTTGGAACACTGGCAGCACTTATCTACTTCTTCTTTAGCAAGCCCCATAAGGGACCTTTCTTCGGAACAGGTTCAAAGATAGGTATCTGGGTTATCATGGTTGGTTTTGGAGCCACTTTCGGTTTCACAGTCATGGGTCGTATCAGCCTTCTGATCGGTCGAATCCAGTTCCTTCTTGGTGATTGGTTACACATCATTAAGTAGATAGGTCAGATTACATATCAACAGAAACCCCTGGCAACCGCCGGGGGTTTTCTTCTGTCTATTTTACAGCAAAACCAAAGACTTGTTTGACCTTGATCCCAGAATCCCTTCTTAGATTTCCTTTTTCTCGTAGTGTGCCTTAAGATATTCCTTAAGCCACTTATGCCCGGTCAAACTAGTGTAATGGAAAGCTTGATCATTTTCTTTGTTGCCAAATTTGGCAGCCAATTCACCCCAAGTTATTTGATTGAGCAGCTTTACAGGTTCAGGTGGTTCATTTAAGTACTTATGGTAACATGAAAACAATGTGGTTTCTTTTAGGTTTCCCAAGAACACTTTGTCTTTCACTAAACAGAATGGATCTCCATCGCATCCACCACCGAAGAAAACATTCAGATCCGGATCTATATCCAGATAGACAATTCCACATCTATTATCGCGAGCAGTTTTCTTGCTCATATCTGGATCGGAAAGAATCTTTTTGACAAAATCGCCTTCAGAAACCCAACCATGTTTTCCTTGTAGAAGACGAGATATCTGAGTAAGCTTTACTCGGTTGGAACTGTTAGCTGCCCTGCCCTCTGAATGAGGAAGCATCCATCCAAACTCAGTGCATGGTTTACCTAATTCGGTAATTGTTTTCTTGGTATCTTCATACATTGCCTGGTTTGATGAGTTCAGCATCATACCAGCAAGCCAATTTACTTTATGCTTTTCTGCTTGATGGATTGTTTTGACCATATCTTCGTATGCACCATCTCTGTCCACCAATTCATCGTGAGTCTTGCCGGTTCCATGAAATGTTAAGCGAATGAAATCAAAACCAGCTTCCACAAGTTCTGCCCAGTGATCATCTGACATTCTGGCAAGACCATACCCATTCGTGGGAAACCACCACTGATCAAATATTAATCCAGTAGCCAGTTGGTGTTTAATGATATGCTTAAATGAGGGATGAAGCGTTGGTTCATCATAGAACAGAGGGAAAACAGTTGTTTTCAATTCAGTCTTCAGCTCAACTAGCTGGTCAAGGATATTGATGCATTTATCAGTATCCATAAAACGGCCTTCAGGGCTTCCTTCACAGAAGCAGTGCCAACAGCGGTTAACGCATGGCATGGCCTGAATTCTTACAAATACAAAATCAGTCATTGTTATATCCTTTTTAAACAGCGCCTGAAATCTGAAGAGATCAGTTCTGTTGTTGAACTAAGCGCGTACTGCGGAGATAAAGCAAAAATTATCTTCAATTAGCATACTTCCTGTAAGGAGTGCAATCAAGTGCTCCCATAAACTCAGTTTTTTGCATTTATATTTGTTTTTTAATAATTTAATATGCAACAAGTAGACCTCTTTTGATATTCTCAAAAAAGTGTAGCGTTTTTTCCGGTGAAAGAGTAGTATCTAATACCGGTGGTGACAATTATCGTTACTGGTAACAAAGATAGGCGCTTACGTTTTATTGCATAATGAAAGGGTACAAATGAAATCTTTTGTTGAAAATATTCAGAAAAAAGTTCTTCCAGACTGTTTTGATTTAATAGAATCTACATTATTCTTAGAAGAGGAATTTATATCCATTGTATCTGATCCAGAGAAGTTCTTGATCTATATTCAAAAAGAATGGGGATTCTCTTGTGAAAAATCATACAGTGATAATTTTCCCAGCGGCTTTTTGGGAAGTTATGCTTTTGCCTTATGGTTTTTGCAGTTTGGTGAGAACAATTGGTTTTCTTTTGAGCAGGTTCTTACAGAGACAAAACTCTATTTGAATTCATGGTCTTCTGTTGCAGAAAGACGAGAGCTCAGAATGATTAAGGGTTCATTTGCTCCCATGAATCTTGATTTACCTGTGGTGGTGGATTACAAAAACAAATCTATCACAGTATGGACAGGGAAACTCAACGATTAGATATTGAGCTACTACTGATCCATTAGATTGATTTTATCGATAAATGATTACTGCTGACTTGTAATTGGTATTGCTAAGTGTGCAGGCACTAATGTGATAATAGATTCTTATGATAAAAAACAACATAACCAATTGAAGTTGTTCAGACTTCTTTCAAACACCCAGAGATCTTGAAATACTTTGTTACATTTGATTCACCTGATGTTAACTGAAGATAAATATTTTATTTTTAATAACACAGGGAGGTTCTTCTTTTATGAAACTAACAATTCTACCATTATTACTGATACTAATCCTTTTTCCAGTTGGATCCATGGCTGGACTGGTACCATCAGAACACGAGCTATTTGAGGAAAATCAGGTACAGGAAATCAGAATCTACTTTGATCAGGAAGATTACTGGGAAATTCTTGAAGACAATTTTGAAAGTGAAACATATCTGCAAGCCAGTTTTGAATGGGAAAATTGCAATTTCGAAACAGTTGGTGTAAGATTCAAGGGCGGTTCTAGTTACCAGACTAATCCAACTATGAAAAAATCTTTCAAAATAGATTTTGATGTATTCATAGAAGATCAGAATATTTCAGGGCTTTATATAATCAATTTAAACTGCAATTTCAATGACCCAAGTTTTGTCAGAGAAGCAGCTGCATATGAAATCTCTGCAGCAGCGGGGCTTACATGTCCCCGAACAACTTTCGCCGCTTTATACATAAATGATACATATTGGGGGCTATACACTCTTGTAGAGCAATTTGATAAGCATTTCATAGAAGAAAGATTTGGCGATTCTGAGGATGGTAATCTCTGGAAAGGAGATGCCCACGGTTCCCTTGAGTTTCTCGGATGGAGCCAAGATTCTTATTACGGAAACTACGAGTTAAAAACAAATGAATCAGCAAATGACTGGACTTCCCTGATTAATCTAGCAAACACCATTAACAACACAGAAACAGAGCTGTTACCTGACTCTCTATCAGAGGTGCTGGATGTACATACTGCTTTAGCATTACTGGCTGTGGATAACCTTCTAGTTAATCTAGACAGCTATGCAGGAAGATGTGTAAACTATTACTTATACTGTGCTGATAGAGATGACAGGTTTGTAATAAGTCAGTGGGACACAAATGAATCATGGGGAATTTTCAATATGTACGGTTACTCTATTGAGCAACTAGCAGAGCTTGAGCCATACTGGACAAATCCCCAGCCAAATGAAAACAGACCACTCGCAACAGTTCTCTGGGCAAATGATGATTATAGAGATGTTTATGAAGGAATACTATTACAACTGATGGCAACATCGGCAAATCCAGATACCCTTCTACCCAGAATCGAAGAAATGCGAGACCTCGTAAGAGAATGGGTGTATCTTGAAGAAGCCCCGAGACGACTGTTTACAGCTAATCAGTTTGATAATGCAATGGATTACAATATACCCATTGGCCCTGGAAGACATGCTCCTGCTCTAGCTGTTTTTATTGAAAACAGGCACGACTATCTAACGGATCTTATCGGAAGCTGGGAACCTGAGAATGAAATTATTCTTAATGAAATGATGGCAGGAAATTACACAACTGTTTCTGATGAAAGCGATGAATTTGATGACTGGATAGAAGTCACAAACAGAGGTGATGAGGCAATCAATCTTTTAGAATACCATTTAACAGATGACATGGCTTTCCCATGGAAATACACATTTCCAGACACACTTCTCCAGCCAGATGAATACATAGTTATATGGGCCGACAAGGACGTTGAGCAGGGTGAATTGCATGCAGAGTTCAAATTGGATAAAGATGGGGAGGAAGTCTATTTGTTGCATGAAAATGTAATAGTGGACATGATAACATTTCCTGATATCGATGATGACATTTCATGGGGCAGATGGCTGGATCAAGAGGATAACTGGCAATTTCAGGCATATCCAACACCTGGTTTACCAAACTCGGATGAGCAGGAAGAAGAAGGTGGCTCTCCTTCACCCAATAATCTTGGAATACTTATAAGTAATCCAATCTATCTTGGTTCAAATGAAATCACCATCACAGGCAGTACCGAGCAAGCAATACTATCAATTTATGATCTTACTGGTAGACTTATTTTCGTGCCTTTTAACAATTTACTTGAAACAGAACAATCATTTTTCATAGAGACTTCTGATTACGCATCAGGAATTTACATACTAAGGTTGTGCCAGGGAATGAATACAATCTCAAGAACAATAACCTTTTTATAATAAAAGAGGAAAAAAATGGAAGCAAACAGATTACAATGGTTAAGAATTTCAGTGGTACTTGCTATTTGGGCCGTGTTATTCATTTCAAGTGAGTCACAGGGTTACTCTTATACCATACCTGATACAGACCAGTTTTTGTGCTATAACTCAATTAGTGAAATACCACCACCATCTGAAGGAGAGCCCTTCTATGGGCAGGATGCTCAGTACAATGGCGTAACTCCAAGTTATGATAACAACAGTGACGGAACAGTAACCGACTTGAACACAGGCCTTATGTGGCAACA
>JAOZUR010000072.1 GCA_029938555.1 Candidatus Sabulitectum sp.
TCATCAAGATTTCTGGCATTTCTTTTAAGCATGGTGCGCTGATTTTTAATTTTAGCTTCAACGATTGATTTCGCAATCTGCAATTTGATATCTTCTTTTTCAGAAGTTGCCGCCTGATGAATTCTAACTCGGGCTGATTTGGTAGATAAAGGTTTTGTTAAACCTAAAAAATATCCACCAGAAGTAAAATACAATATGGGTACATCATTACTCATGCAAGCATGAACAGCCTGGGTGGTGATTTGTATGTTTCCAAACAGACAAACTTGAGATGTTTCATGAAGAAGAACTTCCCCTAAAACTTTTGTACCATAAGAAACCTTCAAGCGATTCTCTGTACGCCCAATGTGTGCCCCTTGATCTTGAACATACAGTGGAATACCATCATCTCTTGCTGATATAACTCGCCTGTCTGTAGTCGTTTTCTCTTTGATTGCCCAGTATTCATCAGGCATACAAATATTATTCAAAGAGCATTTTCCACACTTCCTGCTATCTTTTAATGGCTCTGGAGGGTGTGATAATTCTGCAGTAGCAAGGGCTTCTTGAATACACTTCCGTGTTATTTTTACCCTGCCATCTGTAATTGCAATTTCAACTCTTTTTTTGGAACCGGCATAGTACAAAACACCTTCATTAACTATTTTACCAGCACTGCGAAGTAAAAGAGCATAAGCCGTTACTTGAATCATGTGATCAAACCACGGACCTCTGTCTGGCAGGATTCCCCGCTTAATTTCAACAGGCTGAACAGTGCCATTGATAGCTTCAAGCATATCAATTTTACCTGTTATGGATTCTTCAGCAGAAGAGAGTGCAACAGAAGTAGTCTTCTGCATCTCTTTTTCCCAAGAGGTTTTTTCTGTTTCAGTATCAACATTCCGATGAGTAAAAGTGCCCTCTATTGTGTACTTATTATGCTCAAATTCACCATCTACCCATTCAAGATAGAATAATCTATTGCAATAAACATGCTGCAGTAACATTCTTACAGGTAGCAATTGACTCATAAATTATCCTCCTCTGGAAGGAAAAGACCTATACCAAAATGCGCAAGACTGCCCAATGAAAACGGACCAGATACATTCTGTGAATAAGTAAGCTTAAAGAATGCCAGATTACGGGAATCCATATTTTTCCTGGTAGTTGCAAATTTTGACTTTTTTCTGTTAATCATCTCAATCATTAACGGTGGCTGTAACTCTCTGTGAAGTATTTCTTTCAACAATTCATTCTTCATCCATTCTTTCCAATCACCACGACTTTTCCTGTGATGCCTCATTGAAACAAACGGCGTGGCACTAACCCATACTTTCGAATTTAAAATGGGAGTTGTTGATAGATTTTTTAAAGAAATAGTTATATCTGGTGGCAAGCTTGTAAGCCTTCTTAATGCTTCAATATCATGTTCTGTAAATTCAATTGTTGTGGTTACTATCAATTCATTTATGGTGTTCTTTTTGTTTGTGGAAAATGGAAGAAAAAAGGCATGCTGGTGATTGGTTGAAGGAGAACCATCACGATTCTTACCACTAAACATTAGTGAAACCTTTGTAAGATCTCCGTTATACAGTTTTCTACTAATTCCCATTAATTTTCTTCGAACTGTTTCTGCAACTGATAAAGTTCCGGTTACCTCTGGAAGATTTTTTGATTCAAGAGAAAAATGTACAACTTTAAGTGACTTCCGAGGTTGAACAAAACCACCAGCGAGATTGTAGTTAACTTCAGATATTGGTTGAATTTCCCTCTTTGAAGAAAGAATGGATTCTACCCAACCCAAATTGCTTTTTCTTAAGTACTGTGATTTTGAACAAAGAGTTTCAACAATTACGGTATTCTCTGATCCTTCTAATGAAATAGTACCATTTATTACTGTCTCACTTTCAACTTCAATATCAGCGTCCACCCATGACGGTGATTCACCTATGGTTTTTAACACACTTAACAACTGTCTTAAATCAAAAAGTTCTTCATAGGTTGGAGTAACATGAAAAACCATAAAGACCGGGGTTTCAGCCCCGATCTTTATGGAATCAGTACTAGGAAGAACAGATACGCTTGGAAGTGAATAACTAACCCTTGAACATAAAAGATCAAGTACACTTTCAAGTCGTCTTCCCTGCATTTTAGGAAACTCTCTTATGCAGGCAAATGTAATGCTTCTTGCTAACAGAAAAGAAGATGGAGGCCAACTCTGCCTAAACCTTCCACTGGGAAACTGTAACTTAATTACAAGCATTTATCTTCTGTTGGCTTAAAACAACCTAAACCGTAATGTGCACTGTAACCAATTGCAATTGGACCCTGCACCGGTTCAGAGAATCTCAACTTAACCACAACAGGAGTGATATTCGCTTTCTTTCCAGAGCCATTCCGTTTTGCATTAAACTTCACAAGAGAAGTTAAATGTCCATCAAGAACAATTCCCTTCTCTGGAAGAATTTCTACTTCAAGCGGTTTTGGAAAACCGGCAAAATCAAGCTCACGCAAAACCTCATTTGTATAGTATTGCTTCATAAAACTAATCCACTTTAACATTGATTCTTTGTTTTCCGCTTTGGGTTTTGGATGCCGCGCAGGGTAAAAAGGCGTTATTGATTCCCAACAGGTACTTGAGGCCATAAGAGGACTTTTTCCCTTATTTTTTATTGTGCCTCCTAGTTCTTCAGGAGAGCCAAGTTCTACTGGAATCAATTGAAGATCATAACCACTTCTACCCCATACTCTTCTTATGGATAAGAGGGCTTGAGTAGCTTCACGGTTAAAACCTTCTTTACTGAAAACAGTTACATGAGATATTTTTCCGCCGCCACCACAAGATTCTGAAAGATAATAACCATGTTGATGATTTGTTTTTAAAGGTTGACCATTTTCAGTTTTACCTGAGAATACAGCTGGAACCTTACCTTCATTCTGTTTGCCTGAAATGCTCATTAGAGCAATTCTTACCCTTTCACCCACCGAAACAGCATCTGTCATTCTGGGAAGAACAGCACTGGCAACAGCATAACGCACTGCTGTAACTGTATTGTGCTTGCCTTGTCTGGTTTGTGGTTTTGAATCAAAACAGTCTCTTCGTCTGTAATAAACCACCTGCTTCAATGCAGGTGCTATGCTCCAGCCACTTTTTCTGATATGAGCAGTTGAAACTTCCAATGCATCAAGAAGTGTTGAAGGAATTTCTGCAATAGCATTTGTCTTATCTTTTTTTGTGAATTTAGTTTTCTCAGTATCTCTACCTTTGTCATAGTCTTTCTGCTTCTTCTCAGAGAACTTAATGTCTTCAATTTTATCTAGATTCTGTGTATACCATTCAGCAAATTCACTTGTGGAAAAACAACAACTTGATAGAACTTTTTCACTGTTTTCAAATTCAGCAAGAGAACAGTTAATCTCTGGAATAGTTGTTTCCAGCTTTGCAGATACCCATGATTCTGCTCTACCCAAATAACTTATACCATCAACTAGTCTTCTTAGCACCTGTTCATGTGCTTCGCTTAATGACACATCTGCCCAGTAAATGTTAAGCTTTTCTTCTTTTCCAAGAGATATAGAAGTATCTAGAACCAAAGAAACATCAGTTTTTACACCCTGACGGTGGGCATGACCAGGCATGTAATGCCTGGTTCCCCGCAGGGCTGCCGATGGAAGATGATATTCAGGCAACTCTGACAGTTGCTCAATAATATCAGAGAGTTCCTTTCTTTCAATTTCATTTCTGAACTTTAAATGCCAGATTGAAATCAGAGCCCTGAGTAAACGCCATTGAGATGGAGGCCACTCGACAGCCCCCTCATTAACATGGCGTCCCCAGGGAGTAGCATGAAACCCTCCTGCTATGAATTGCAGGCTAATATTAACCATTCTATTTACCTAGGTCGTATGTAACAGTTGTAACTACTGAATCAACAAAATACTCTTTACACTTAACTATCAACTGGGCAACAGTGGTTTCTAATTCATTCAATTCCGGTAAAACAAAACCCAGTGGTCGCTTCACATCAATTTGGGAAGCGAGTTCCAAATCACAAGCAGTACGGAATCTTAAACCCTTATCCAGCAGTTTTCGAATCTTCAACATTGCAAGATTTAAAAGCAGATCGGAAGCGGCATCAGGTAGACCAAAGCCTTTTATCTGATCAACATCAATGTTGAAATATGCTGTAATTTTTTTGGCTGTATACTCATCCCGCGAGAATGGGACATGACCAAAGCCTTTTTTGGTATCACCTTTAGGATCAACACCATCAAGCTTAACACCACCACTAGCTGCTATTGAAACACCCTCTGCCTCAACAAAAGATGAAAGAACTCTTGGCAAACGCAATCTTCCGCCGGCAAGTTCTTTTTTTGCAAGAAAAATACCATGAATAAGTGAATTAGGATCATACTTGAACAAAACAGCAGCTAGATGTTTAAGGTCTACCCTACCCTTTTCAAGCGTACTCAATTCTTCAACAAGAATGTTGTAAAATGATTTGTCTTTACCTTCAAGAATGTATGGGCTATTTACTCGATGAGATTCCAATAAAGAATTTGTCAGTTCTTTACCAGAGTTATCAATCACAGAGATATAAGGCAATCCCTTAAGTTCATCAGCAATTTCATTGGAAATAGAGTTCCAGCATACTTCTTCAAGCCTGTTTGCCATTGACTGAGCAGACTCGAGTAAAATCATATCTGTTCCGTCAGAAAGAGTAAATGTTGCTGCTCCTAGATCAGGAAATCCTGTGGGCTGAAATCTTGATCCCTGTAGAGGTTTTAGCTCAGCTTCAACAAGAAGCCTTCCGTTTGAGTTCATGTCTTTAATAGTAGTCATTTTTACTTCCCTTCGCTGATTTCTTCTTTATTTGTTACCATTCTGCGTAAACTATGTGTTGTTCCGAAAGAGACAGGAAACAATAACGCTGCTGCCATACGCTTACTTAACTGGGATGAACCGGCGGCACTGTTTACCACTGTAACTGTTCCGCTGCCAAGAAGTCTTCTTGCAGCTTTCTCTGTTGCTTTGTTTAAATTACCTCCAAAGGCAAGATTATGTATTGATGTGTCTAAAGGAATCTTTGTTTCATTAATACTGTATGGTGAGTGAACAAGCTTTATTGTTGCCCATACACCAGAGATGTGTGAATTAGTCTTAATATCCCAAGGTACTTCTTCCTTAAAAGAATACCAGTCAAACAACAATAATCCATTAAATAACCGCATTAGTTTTTCATCTGATATCTCACCATTAATAAATGCTGAAATATCTGCGCTGGAAGCACTAATTTTAGATTGAACAGGATAGTACTTGTTGCCTTTCTGAGTTGAAGTGCGAAGGATTTTTTTCATAACAACACCCATGGTGTTCACAAGCAATTCGTTATGTTTTACAAACAAACGGGTTTCCTTATTGAATCGTGGATGCTTACCCCATAACTCAATAGGCTCACTGTACAATCTTATACTTCCAAAACCATCAACTCGGCAGGCTGCAAGGGCTGCTGCCAGCCTGTATTCAACACTACCATCGTAAGTATCAAACAACCACCTGCGGTCACTCAAAAGAAGTGGTTTACTATACGATTTATCAGAAGACCACAGTGAAGAATTTATTAATGCTCGTTCTGAAATACCAGCACTTATCAGAAGATTCCGTAAACCGGCTTTGCCACCAGTTCTACAAAACTGAATCATCTGTTCTTCAAGTTTTGCTGCTGCAGATTTTACTGATCCTGGGCCAGTGCGAATATTTTTCAACCAGTTGTGCAATTCTTCAAGAATGTCAGCTTCAGCATTATACTTTACCTTGAAACGACCAAGTGAAGTAGCAAAATAATTGTTTCCATTTCGTTCAATAAAACTATATCTTTCAAAGTCTGAAATACCCCTATCAACACCCATGGTTGCAACAGCTATTGCAATATCGATGCTATCTCTTGCTTTTCTTTTTTTAACAGTAGCTCTACCTTCTGCAAAAAGATGATAAATCTCATTGTACGATGAACTGCTTCGCCACAAAGGGAACCAGATTTCTGCTCGTATCTTCTCACTATCTGATTTACCACTGTATGCAGCTCGATTAGGCCTAACTGCAAATGGGCTTGAGTAAGTTGAATTACCTTCAGAATCAAGCCTTCGAACAGCAGCTGAAGCAAAAACAAGCGCTCCCTCAATCATTAGAATGTATTCCCAAGGATTAACTACTGATAAATCATCGAACCCAGCTGTAGCATTTGAACCACCGGAAGATGCAGGATTAAACTGCCCTATGGCAGCACCTCTGGTTAACCCGGAAATAGGTTCACCACTCATGGCACTTTCAAACCAAATTTTTGAATACGGTGTGGGTTCTCCTGTATCAAATTTGAAAACATCAAACAATCTCTGATAAAAGTTGTTTGCAAAATCAAGATTACCATCATTTCCACCGGTACCCAATAAAGCAGGATAACTTGGTGATTCACCAATGACAGTTGAAGCATCCAGCCAATCTAAAGCTTCATCCGGCAAAGATGATCGTAACATTGAAAGTAATTCTGCTTTCTCATTTCCTCCAGGCGAGCTTGTATACCCAAGCCCTGAAAGAATATTTCTTGTCATTACAAATAAGTTTTTCAACTGCTCAAGCCGCTTACAATCTGATGTGATAATTTTATCTACTATCAGTGTTGCTTTTGTGGGTTTTGTTCGCATGCCTGTTGACTTATCTTCTCTCTTGTAAAAACCACTTCCACCATTCCATGGATCACTCATGGGCGAAGGATTATAGTTTTCTAAGAAAAACTCAAAAATCTCTTCTTCTGTATATTTCGTAACAAGAACAAAATTGTCATTTTCGTTCCAGAAGCCACGAGCTTTCTGATCCTTTTGGGTAGCAACAAGTCGCAAAATGCCCAAAGCTTTCAAGTAACTACTCACTGGTATTGGGAAACAACCCTTCAGTACTATTTCATTCATTCCACTATTCATTATTCACCACCTTTTGCACTGGCTCGCCAATCTGCTGTTCTTAATAGAGCCTCCATGAATGCCAGTACAAACGGACCGTATTCATTTCTTAGTTCAAGAGTTCGTTCAAGCCAACTGTTCCCTGATGATCCTCCGCCAAGATCCATAAGTTCAAGAGAAAGCTCTGTTTCAGGCATAATTACATCATTTCCAAGGTTTACTTCAGGAAGAATATCCCCATGGTGAATACCTCTTGCAAAGCGTACACCAGATTCTGGCACTTCTTCTATGGGCAAAGACCTAATAGACAGTCTTACCTTGCCATGGTGTGAAGCAACAAGATAGGCTGCTAAATCTGACCCATTGTTCTGTAACAAGGAAAGTGCACTGGCAAGTTCATGCCTAAAACCTTTTCTGGGAAAATTATTGAAAGGAAGAATAAACTTTCCTTTGGCCATATTTGCACCTTCATCAAACCCAAATCTTTTCTGAAATGCATCGTGTGATTTACCAGCATCATGCCAACGGGCTGCTTGCAATAAATCTGTGTTTTGATTAAAACCTAAAGCATCACAAATATGCTCGAGTGTTTTAACCACTGCATTAGTGTGCTGTTCAATGGTTTCTGAAGCATGCTGTGTAAGTGGATCACTATCATTTGCTTCATTCTTTGAAGTTTCAATAGTAAGTACAGGCACTTTGTTCTTATCAGTCAACACCCAACCTGATTCAATGCTATAACATCCATTGGCAGCATTAAGCATTACTGTCATACCAGGGTAGAAACTGGTTACTCTTTTCCATGCTTCATCTAAGTGATCCCAGAACCAGGCTTCAAAACTTTTTCCGTTCTTTTTCTTCTTTTTCAGATATTTTTTAATATCGCCAATTGGAACTCTGCATAATTCATCTCGTCCTGCGGCTTTTTGTTTCTGAAGATTTTCTTCCGTTACATCCCGCCAAAAGACAAAAACAGTCTTGTTTCCTGTAGTACTTCTTACGAATCGTGAAACATCTATGTCCATCCCTGCTAAATCAGGTGTAGTATCAAACAAATCAATAAGATCACGCTTTCTAAGCACAATTCCAGGTTTAATCTTTCCTTCAAAATCAGGCAAATTGGCAGGGGATGCATCTGTTACCTGCTCAAGCAATTTCAAAGCAGTATTTGCATCATCATCACTATATGGAAGAGCAAAACCCTTTGTTTCGCCTGGTTTAATCCAATAGATTGAAGCATTTTCAAATTCACCTCGTCTGTTGCATCTACCAAATCGTTGAACTAAAGAAGCCCACGGAGCAACATCAGTAAACAAGGTTTTTGCGGAAATATCTACGCCAGCTTCTACTACTTGTGTTGCAACAAGAATTCGTCCTTCGCTAGGTGCTGCAGAGAATACTTTTTTCATTACAGCGTCTCGATCAAGTTTTCTAAACCTGGAATGCAAAAGCAGAATTTCAGCAGAATGTTTAGTTCTCATTAGTGCTTTATATGTTTCGTATGCCGCTTTTACAGTATTCCTGACCACAAGCGTAAGCGTACCCTCACAGTGAGCTTCCAAAATTGCTTCATTTAAGCTTAACTCTGAATCAACTGAAGCCACACCCTTTACAGCCTCATACCTCTTTTTAAAAACTACTGTATTTAAATCATCATCTGATGGATTAAGTTCAATCAACTTTTCAGCAGAAAAATCAACAGTGTTTAACCACTTTCGAGAAATTGTAGCACTCATCCAAGTGCTACGAGTAATACCAAAATGACCAAGCTTTTCACGCAAGCCTTGCAATTGAATCGTAGTTTGTAAACCAACACCCATTAGTTGCACTTCATCCAGCACCCAAAAGCAATCATTATTCAGTAACGCAAATTGAACAGGCCAGCGAAAACGACTTGTTGCATAACCTCTGTTCAGGGCTTTGCTCAATAGCATATCCTGTGTGCCAATAATTACAGAATCCTTTTCAGGGTTCCTGTCCCATGAATTGTCAACAGAACCGCCTAATAGTAAATGGCTTTCAGTATCTAACCCAAGGTTGCCAATCCACTTCTTAACTTCAGCATTTGTCTGCTCTACAAGAACTCGCATGGGAAGGCAATAAACAAGACGCTTAGGGAATATTTCTGGCTCTTGCAACCGTTTCCAAAGCCAGGCAATCACCACTCCTGCGGTTTTTCCTAAGCCGGTAGGAACCGACACAATCTCTGGCAAATCGTTGCTTACAATCATTTGGCTCTGCCAAGGGAAAGGGTAATAACCAGTAGCTTTCTTAAAGAACTCACGATATTCCAACATACAACCTCCTTAGTCACTTATTCACTTATTACTTTATTTATTTTATGTATTTAGTCAATCATAATCTCACTTTTTAAAACTTATGTCAATAGTACTCTGTCCAATCATTTTACTGACAAAATAAAACACCTTTTTATTAAAAACTGAAATTTTTCTCTAAAGTCTCATTAGCAAAAAAATTGTCAGAAATTCTCGTATTACATGTATTAATTACAGAAAGCCACCTGAATAAACTTTTTTATGAAATTGTTTAACAGCTTTCCAGTGCATCGCACACAAATTTTGCAGAGAACTGCAACTATAGACTCAAAATTGGAGGTTTGTGTGTTAGGTGAAAAAGAAACAATTATTAGTGCTGGCTCTCATATCAAAGTAAAAAGATGGAAAGGATGTTACTCCCACCACGGAATATCTGATGGAAATGGAAATGTAATTCACTTTCGTTGGAATCCTGAAAAGAAAACCGGAGTAGTCACAATTAATGAAATCTCCGTTTTCAGTAATGGTAACAGCGTTACAGTACTACCAACATGCAAACCATTATCAGCACTCAGCAGAGCATACTCTAAAATCGGTGAAACCGGATATAATCTTATGACAAACAACTGTGAACACTTTGCAGAATGGTGCAAAACCGGTAACAGAAAATCAATTCAGACAAGAAAAGCAATTTTAACACTTTCAACAATCATGGCATTCATTCTTATTCAGAATATTTCATTCATAAGTTAATTCAAAAGAAAACAATTCAAAGAATCAATATTTTCTTAATATTACAAAATGTATAGGAATTCAATTAGGAAACAGAAAAGAGTGTTTTTATGATTGTTTGGAGGAAAGCATAAACCTTCCTCCGGTTTCACTGTAAATATTTACTGGTACGATAATTACATAACGAAGGAAGCAATTCCTAAGGCAATTGCAATAATAAAGATTATTCCAGCAACTGCTGGGAAAGCACTTCCACCACTAAGAAAAGTCATAATTGCCGCACCGGATACTCCTAAAATTGAAGCAACCCAAGCGCCAACAGGCCCTAAAAGAGCCACTAAACCAATCCAAGGACGACCAGAAAAAATAAAAATAAGACCCAAAATTACTGCAATTACAATCCCAACCATTTTCTACCTCCAAAGTAATATCATTATTTACTATTCCATATCATTAGTACCTATGAAATATTTTTTTCTGACAACTTTTAAGAAGTAGATAAATGACTTTTAATCAAGATGTATTCATATCTGAGTATTTGTTAAACTACTTTATAGTATGAATTTCCTGGAAATCCATTTCTTTAATAAAAATACTTACATCTGTTTCCATATAAGCTTTCAAACTTCCTTGCAAAAACAACCTTGCAATACTTTCAAATTTAGAACACTTGTTTTTATCTGCGGAATCATATCCATGAGAAAGCACAGAGTTATTCCGCACTTGTGCCAGAGAATACAGAGTTTCAGCTATTGCCTTATCACCAACTCCAGTTACAACTTCATCGTCTAAAGCATCAAGCAGTGCCCCACCAATAAATAAACCCAGTCTTGATGGCAACTCTCCATCTTGTAAAAACGATTCTGAAATAGGAGATAACTTTTCTTTCAAAATCTTTACAAGTTCAGCTTTCGAATTCTTTTTCAGTATCTCTGAATAATCAGGATCACCTGTATTCAATATTCCGTAACCTTTTAATCTGCGAGCAATTGCTCCTTCAATAAATCTGTAAAAAAGAACAAGTGCTACATTGTAATCTCCTAGCTCCGCCTTTTGCAGCGCTACAAGAAATAATTCAGCAAGAATATGATCCTCACTATTTACCTGCAAGAAAGCATTAATCTGTGTTGATAAGTTTTCTTTCACCTCTGTAGGAGAAAACTCAAAACTTTTAGTGTCTAATTGTTTTCTAAGCTTTTCTGCTACTACTTTAGCCTTATTGAAATTAAGCAACATACGGTAATGATAAAATTCAGACAATTGAACCATAAACCGACTATTCTTAGTTAAATCAGTTTCTTCTGAAATACTATAAAATTTAGCCTTTGCAGAATTGTATCTACCTGAGTTAAAAAGTTCTGAAGCTTGCTGTAATTCTTCTTCTCGTAATATATCCTTGGGATTCATTAGCTTAATTAGCTCTTGTCTGCCCTCAATCCTATTTCCTTTTTCATCTGTATCAGTTCCTACATAAATGGTCTCTAAGTCATGTTGCCAGGCATACTGGGCCAGCACTGAACTCATTGGTTTAGTTCCTCCGGTGATCTCGGCAAATATCTTTTTATCCCTGTTCAAATAATCTCGCAGACGATCGTTCATTCGTGTGTATATATCATAAGATTTATTGTATTCTTCTATTGTAATTATAGATATGGGACCTTCTAGCCTGCTACTATTCCGAGAAAGAGAATTCTTTAAGATGTGTTTTTCTATTCGATCCAACACTACCTTATTTCTTTCTTCCGTAAACCCCATGATCAATATGAGGTTCTTAGGCAAAACACACCAATACGCTAGAATCACAGCATCAGGGTTACTCACTGTGCATATCATACAATCTATACCGGTTGCATAACCTTTTTTCTTCCACTTACGCTGCATCTCTCTGATTTTTACAGGCATTACCTGTGCGAACCAAAATGCTTTTTTACTATTACTACGGTCAGGAAATTTCGAGTATTGTTTTAGAACAAATTCAAGTTCAGATTCATTACTCATACCTGTTTCATTAAATACAGTCAAAATTTCTTTCCAATTATCTTTTACAGCGCCACTTACTACCTGTAACGAAAGAAGATCTAAATCATCTCCTAATGCACTAACTGCTTCTTCATAATTATCTTCATGAACAAAGAAAGTTTTTAAGCCTGCAGCTAATGCAGCTCTCACCTTTTTAGATATGCCACTAACCCGTTTATAAACAGGGATATCACTTTCAAAATCTATGGCACACGAAAATGTAGCAGACGGAGGAGATGGCAAACCATATTCATAATTAGCAAGATGAGTAAACAAAAGTGTTGCCGATGCCGATGCTCCATCTAAAGATAAAATTTTCTTCCCCAAATTCGGCTCTAAGAACAATAACTCACGAAACTTATCATCTTCACCTATTGAACCTTGTACAAGTTCAGCGGCATATTTCTCGGCACCTTTAACGGAGTTTTCAAATTCTGTTTTCTGTGAATAAGATGTATCCAAGCAAGGATTATCACCCAAACGGCCGAATCGAAAACCCAGACACAACTCGGTTCTGTATTTATTCTCATCAAGTTTATGGTGAAGAGTTACAAGAACCTTTGCCTGTACAGAATCCTCATTTGAAGGGAAATTCCAGTTTTCTACCCTGATAAGCGCTTCTTTTAATGGTGAAGGTAACTTCTTTATATCAGGTGGAAATTTCAAACAAAGTAAGTCTTTAACTCCTTCAAAATCAGGTGCAACTTTTCGAATAGCAGGGCC
>JAOZUR010000124.1 GCA_029938555.1 Candidatus Sabulitectum sp.
CACAACATTATCAGCGGAATGTGTTCTTTGAACTCTGATGTACCTTAGTATGCAACCGCTAATTTTGAAAATCAAAGTACTTCGTGTTATCTAAGCACTTATCATAATCTTCTTTGTTAATCCTAAATATTTTTGTGTCGTTAATACCTCTGATATTATTTGAGGTGTCACTCACCGGGAATGCACTTACAACTTCAAAGTTTCTGCCACCCGATTTTGCTATTGCTTTGGTTTCTTTTACTGCTTCCCATAAGTCTTGATCTTGGCTGAAAATTACAGCTACATCACAAGAATTATTTCTACACACTTTAAGCACATCGATTGCAATTCTAATATCAATTCCCTTTTCTCTGGCGACAAGAACTTTTCTATTAACTGCCTTACCTGACTCGCCCTTTTCCCAAACAGATTGTTCACTATATTTTAAGTAAGTGAAATATGATACAACACCAGTTCTTGCCATTCTTGAACGCTTCTTATTCCAAAAGTCAGCCCACAATTTATCATTTTTCTCCCGAGGGATTCCCGTATAGAAATTAACCCCACACAAGACATAACCGAGTCTAGTGCATACTAATTGGGAAAGTGCCATTACATTATAATTTGGATAGCCATAATCGAAAGATTCTCTAGCCTGATGGTACAGGTTTTGCCCATCGACAAAGATGCGTGCTCTTTTCTTCAAAGTATCTTGAGGCATTGGAGTGTCCTTAGAATAAGATAACCCCCTCCAGAGGGAACGAATCCAGTCCGAAGGGGGAGCAAAACTGATTGATTTATAGAAGAACCTCTACTCCATGTCAAGGGTGAAGCCTAACCTCTATACAGAACTAATTCCGTTTCCCCTACGTTCAGACCTCCTGTTATGTTAAGCTCAACATAACAGGAGGTCTGAATATTGTATTTTGCAGAATGAAATTTGATATGAGTGATTGTCTAATATAGACGTTTAGAATGTTGGGAGAGTTGACACATGGCTGTATGTCATGCATGTTTGTGAAACACCTAGAACGGATGGAGGAAGCTTAATGTTTGCATTTCTGAGTGCTTTGTTTTGCAGTAATGCAAAAGATGCAACTGACTCACATGTAGCGCCCAAAATTGAGTATTCCAGAGAAGGCAAAGTGTCAGTTTCTGCTCATGCTGTAATCACATCTCATACTTTTAAAGAACAAATGAGAAAAACAGATGAGTTCTTTCAATCTCTCAAATGATATAGTGGAATATAGGTATGATGTTTAATCTCCTTGTACTTCCGTTACTTGGAGGATTTTGGTTCGCCTATAAATGCAATCTTACAAGATCCTCGATTAAGAGAGTCAACGGTTACAGATTGTTTTTCTTGTCAGCATTGTGGGGCATTTTGTTCCTTTTAATAGGGCATGTAGTATGTTACGTGTTGTATGCTAACTCAAGCAAGATTGTTGAAGTGTTTCATACCTTTCTCCCATTCAATCATTTTGGGAAATCTATAGTTGCTTTGAGCATAGGCCTAACTATTTGGTGGCCAATTAATAAATGGATTTATAAGAAAGAGAAATGGGTAAAGAGAGAAATTAGTGAGTATGGGGATCATTTAGATGAATTGTTTATGCGAGCATTCGAAAACGAGCAATTGGTTCAAATATCCTTGCGGAATGGAAAAGTGTATGTTGGCAGAACCCTTAAGGCATTTGAGCCTGTTTCTAAAAATGAATACATTAAAATTCTTCCTATTCAGAGTGGCTACAGAGAGCCGCTAACACATAAAATAACATTTACTACAAACTATACAGAAGCTTACAGGAAGCATGAAACGAACAGCGCAGAGTCTAAGAAGGTTGATAAGTATGCGGGAGTAATTATTTATGTCGCAGAAATAGTATCTGCCAGTATATACGATCAAGCTTTATCAAAAGCTTTTATCAAATTGCAAACCGAACAAGAATGAATGAGACAGTTTAAAACTTTAGAATCTACATCACAACTAACTAGAAAAAGCATAAACTAGAGTTAAATTTTCTGACAAATCCCAATTTTGCTGGAGGGCTCCTGCTTTTCTCACCATCTGTTCAGTGTCCTTCAACCCTTTCCCTTACCTAAATTCAATTATATTTTCATGTAACAAAAAACAAAAATAGCTGGATTGCGCTAATCATCGGGCTTAAAACTATTTTTACCATAAGAAAAGTCAGTATGTTGAAAAGTTTATCGTGACTTCGGGAATCACAGCGATTTCAATAGCATGTTACTCTCTCTTTCCTCTTCCACAGCAGAATCTTGTGCCCTTGCATCCAGTATGGATCAGCTCTCTGATCTAAACTGAATTTGGCGGGTTTAGTACATATCCAAGAATTCATTACGTCGGGATATCCCATGCTTAAGCGATTCCTTAGCTTTTACAAATCGCATAAGGCTTTTTTCTGTCTGAATATAGCAGTTGCTCTGCTGTCTTCAGGGCTGGCTATTTTAATACCCTCCATGACAAGAACACTGCTTCAGTCTTTGATTCCTGCTCGGGATGTAAAGGGTATTGTTGTTTACTTCGTGTTGATGATTTTTATCTATCTGGCAAAGATGGTGTTTCTTTTAGTCCTGTTTCGATCAAATTCTGGAGTATTTAGCCGTTGGAGGAAAGGGAATAAAAATTAATGAGATCCAATAACGAAATAGTAATTTATCAATCCCCCACTGGAAACATAAAAAATGATGTCCGTTTAGAAGATGAAACCGTTTGGTTGATGCAAAAACTGATAGCAGAGCTTTTTCAGGTTAAACCACAAAACATAACAACACACCTCAAAAATATTTATAAAGAAGGCGAACTGGACAAAAAAGCAACTTGTAAGGATTTCTTACAAGTTCAAAAAGAGGGAAGTCAAGAGGTAAACTGTCAACAGAAATTTTACAATCTGGAAGCAATAATATCTGTGAGATATAGAATTAAATCTCAGGTTGCCACACAATTCCGCATATAGGCAACTAAAAGACTACATTATAAAAGGTTTCGTTCTAAATGATGCCCGGTTTAAAGCCGGTAATTCTATGAATTGTTTTAATGAAGAAGAAATAATGCTTCTCCGATTACTGGTAGAACAATATTTGGCTTTTGCAGAAACCATGGCACAGCAACATACACCAATGTACATGGAAGACTGGATCGACAGGTTGGATAATATTTTACAGATGAATGGCAAAGAGTTACTCACCCACGCCGGCAAAATAAGTCATCAAATGGCTATCGAAAAATCAAAACAGGAATTTGAAAAATATATAGAGGAACAAAAACAATTAGCTCATGAGCAAAGTTTAAAGGAAATTGAAGAAGACATCAAGAGATTAAAGAGTAACAAAAACACATAATCGGGTAGCCTGAGGATCTATCCGATCTGGAAAGAAATGCTACGGGTAAACTAAGAACATGCAATGAGGGAGAAAACGAAGACCGGCTTCTAACAAGCAGTTTCAGTAAAGTACCCACAAAATTCCAGGAGTGGGTTAAAGAAATTTTGTCAGCCTAAGTGTTTTCTGTATCTGATCTCTCTTGTGTGCAAATACCCCTGCTTCATCCG
>JAOZUR010000125.1 GCA_029938555.1 Candidatus Sabulitectum sp.
AAAATAAAAATCCTAACCAATTGTCCCTCTTCGACTTATGATGGGACACTAGTGAAAAACTATATGCCCTTAGACAGTATTTGCGAGTACTTCAAAACAAGCAAATCAACAATAACAAACAAAGCTTCTCTAATTCAAGACACTTACGGCATTACTATGTTTGACAGCCGATTCACTGAAATAGAAATCGCAAAGTCGCTGGACTTTTCAGTAACGAAAGAAGGCATGATTATACAGAATCCAAATCCATCCATAAGAATAGAATCAATTGTTTTTGAAGAGGAAGATGATCTTAAAGATATTAGCTTCTACGAGCAAAAGTTGTTGTACGAACGAGAGCATGCTCCTAGAAAACCGTTGGTATCAAGAAAACGAAAACCAACTAACCAGTTGGAACTATTTGATGATGAGTAGCATTAAAATCATCACTAATCTGTCAAAATATCCAATCCTGCTCACGCCGGTGAACATTTACAGTAAAACCGGAACGGAAGTGAAATTCTCAGAGCAGATATGGTGAATATGACCTTCAGTTTTTGAGAAAAACGAATGTGCTTTATCGTTATAAATAACATCAGAATTCAGCGGCATACTGATGAAAATCGGGAAACTGTTCCGGCTCTCAACCTAGTCTGCTGAATAAGCGAATGACATCCTGCCGTCTGGATCAGAGCGAATTACACCAATCCTGAAACTCTCAGCATAAACACTTAATTCACATGACACAAAAAATCCCTCAGTCATCCCTGACTCCTGTTTTTAACTCCACCCCGTGGCTTGATAGATAGTTCCAGACCAAGACAATTCATAACCTGCAATTCATTGCGTAATAGCAACACCATGCTTAAAAAAAGAAAATAACTCTATTTTTGCAATCTTCCCTTGCGGGAGAAAAGTAGTCATTTCATATAAACCCTGTGTGCAGTCTTGCCCAACATTCAGCTAACAATAGTAAATGAAAGAATACACGATATATCTTAAAAGTCTTATGTTACTTACAGTGAATGTAATTGATGTTTAATAAGGAGGTTTACTGTGCGTGAAGGTGGCAGATACATAAGTCCGTTTACCGATTTTGGCTTTAAGAAGCTTTTTGGTACAGAGATGAACAAAGATATTCTCATGGATTTTCTTAATGAGCTTCTTAAAAAAGATGAAGCAAAAATCATTAATCTCACATACCTGCCCAAAGAGCAACTTGGTCGAGCTGAGTGGGATCGCAAAGCTATATTTGACATTTACTGTGAAAGTGAAGATGGAACAAAATTCATAGTTGAGCTTCAGAAAGCCAAGCAGAACTACTTCAAAGATCGCAGTATCTATTATTCTACATTCCCCATTCGCGAACAGAGTAAAAAAGGAGAATGGAATTTCCAGCTTAAAGCTGTTTACACCATTGGTATTCTTGACTTTGTATTCGATGAAAACAAAGAAGATAAAAAAGTATTTCACCATGAAGTACAGCTTTTCGACAAAAACACACAGAAGGTGTTTTACGACAAGTTAACCTACATCTATCTTGAGATGCCTAAATTCAACAAATCTGAAGAAGAACTAGAAACACACTTTGATAAATGGATGTACATCATCAAAAATCTTGAATTCCTGCCAGGCAGACCAGGCCGTATTCAAGAGCGAATCTTCCAAAAGCTTTTCAAACAGGCCGAGATTGCAAACTACAGTGATGAAGAATACACTGATTACAGCGAGAGCCTTAAAGTTTACCGTGACCTTAAAAACACCATTGATACTGCCTTTGATGACGGCAAGGCGGAAGGTAAAGCTGAAGGATTAGCCGAAGGAAGTAAACTGAGAAATATAGAAATAGTAACCAAAGGCAAAAAAGATGGTATTTCCACAGAGATTCTTTCTACTTTAACAGGGCTCTCAAAAGAAGAGATTGAAAAGATTTCATCAGAGTAACTTCTGGAGTAAGCAAACAACAGATAGCAGTTCCCACTAAGGGTAATTTACCCGTGGTTCAACCATTATGTCTTGGGGTGAATACTGAAATATTTTTTAACTCTACGATTTTTTGCCTTACATCAATCGTAACTATTCTTTTTATTACTGAAACCAACAGCATTTTCATCTATCAATTTTCACACTGAAACAAAATAAAGCTTGCCCCTGATCCAAGCAGTGAAAATTGATACATGCAGAACCAGTAAGAGAAAGATACACTGGTTGTCTTACCATGTTTTTTCCAGCATAAAAATCTGTCTGCAACACAATCATTATTTGAAAGCGTTTCAGATGCAAAAGCATTTTACTAATATTTGAGATATGAGTACCACAGCGATATGTAAATCCATAGAGTGGTTTTGCATACGGGTACCCAAGTGTTCTTGCAAAAAACATAGCATCACTACCATACGCTTCCAGGTAACATCCAACCTGCATTAAAATAACACCATTGAAAATGCTGTGAAAAAATCGGTATTGCTGGCGTATGCTTTTAAACCGGTTGGGAACACAAAGCCTCTTGGTAACCCGGAATTGATCTTTGATAAAAAGCAGGCTCTCATATATCTTGAACTCTTGGTACAAGAAAATGGTGCTTCCCTGTCAGGAAATCCCGCTGCAAAAACCTCTCTGTACTTATCATTCTTTGCAACAAAGCAAGTGGAAAAGGACAGATGCCTGATTCTCTTCTTCTGTAATTCACAAGTTAGTTCATGTAGATTCTTTCTTGAAGAGACAGTCGATGGATATTGAAAACAAAACTCCGACAGCCACAAGCGACGAGGTATCTGTAAGACAAAAAGAACAAAAGACTGAAACTGATTATACACCAACGCAACAAATTAAACCCTCATCAGATTAATCAACCGCTTTGCTTATTTTTCAGAGAATTTGCTCTTTACACACAACAACACCTCAATCAAGCAAACACCCATCCTACAATACGACAGGTAAAAAATACAAATCCCCAATTACTATTCTTCATTTACAGACAAGTCAACAAATGCAGACTACTATAACACTGCCTTTTCAAAAACTCATTGGGGGTTTGCCACCCCCAAACCCCCGGCTAGAAGCCCGGAGCAAAAGGGGCAAAGGGACAAAGCACCAAAGAACCAAGCAATCACCCTTTATCGGGAACGAACAGCAAAAGCCCGTATGACGTCGTCGATTGTGCGGTCGCTGTAGCCCTCGAAGCCATCGTCGAAGCTGAAGCCCCAGGCGGACGAAGAACCTTCGGTCTCACTTGACCAGACCCAATATCCACTATTCTGAAAATATCCCCAATCATCATATATAATACCTGCATCATACAGACCTCTAAGCTGATCCAGGGTCGGCAAACTCCAATTACCATCCAAGCCTTCAACCCAGTTATTCGCTTCATTCCAGTCAGTGCCTGAATCGGGACCTACAATCCATTCAAGATTGGTGCTTCTATCATAAATTATTCCATTGCTCTCTGAAAAATTAAGTGAAATAGAGAGTGCTTCAGAATCTCTGTAATTACCTAAATCCTCAAAAGCATCTATTGCTTCTTGCCACTGTCCATT
>JAOZUR010000004.1 GCA_029938555.1 Candidatus Sabulitectum sp.
GTTCCTCCTTTTTCAACATCACTTGTAACATCAAGAATAATAATCTTAAATATCTTATTTTCCTGCTGTCTGCCAAGAATCTGAAGGCAACTAACCAATGGAAGACCTGCATTGATCATCACACTGAATTGTCGCGTAAACGTGGATAACTCCTTGGCTTTTACTCCTGATCCAATAACACCAAAAGTTGCCATATCAAAGCCACCCTTGATATTAACAACAGAAATCCCTCTACCCTCAAGAACATTTTTTACTTCACCACGAGACTTTGCCTCCATGGATCCATTCAAGGTCCGTCCCTGACGGTTAGTTCCTGTCCACTGAAATTCGCCCATAGATTCCCCCCTTTATAGTATTTCTCTTCCTGAACCCATCATCTGCTCAAGCTCAGTCGGATTAACAGATCTTTCCATTGCTGCCTCTTTTGAAATATCTCCTGTATAGTATAACCGGTAAAGCGACTGATTCATAGTCTGCATTCCATATTTTTGCCCTGCCTGCATCATGCCGTAAATCTGATGTAATTTATCGTCTCGTATGCAAGCCTTAATTGCAGGAGTACACATAAGAACTTCAGCAGCTAATGCTCGACCCGATCCCCTTTTCCTTGGTATAAGCTGCTGGGTCAACACTCCTAACAAAACAAAGGAAAGCTGACTTCGTACCTGAGATTGAGCACCTGCAGGAAATGAATCAACAATTCTATTGATGGACTCATAAGTAGAATTCGTATGAAGCGTAGCAAGTGTCAGGTGACCAGTTTCAGCAACATTCAAAGCCATAACCATTGTATCCATACCACGAAGCTCACCAATCAAAGCTACATCGGGATCTTGCCTTAGAAGATACTTTAGAGCATCGGGAAATGATTTTGTATCACTGCCAATCTCACGCTGATTAACTATGCTTTTATCATGATGATGTATATACTCGATAGGGTCTTCAATTGTCATTATATGACAACGCCTTTTACTGTTGATTTTTCTAATCACCGAGGCTAATGTTGTGGATTTTCCACAGCCAGTAGGTCCGGTAATAAGTATCAATCCTTGCCTTTTTTCAGCTAGTTTTCCAATAACATCTGGAAGACCAAGTTCATCAAAATTCATTATCTCGTACGGTATAACTCGAATGGCTGTTGCAACACTGCCTCGTTGGGTAAACACATTTGCACGAAATCTTGATAATCCTTTTATACCAAAAGCAAAATCAAGTTCTTTATTAAGTTCATACTGCTTTTTCTGGTCATCTTTTAGCAAACTGTAAACAAGAGACTGAGTTTCATTAGGAGTAAGTGGGTCATACTCCATCCGCACTAATTCACCATCAACCCTCACTGTGGGAGGTGCACCAACAGTAAGGTGAAGATCAGTTCCTCTTCGCTCCATCATTTCCTTCAGGAGTGTTTTAATATTGATAACGCGTCTCCTTTCATTTATAATAAATTACGGGGCTATCGAATTAATTTGCTTTTCAAGCTTATAATTCATGGCTGCTATTTTAATATTTTCTTCATCATCAGCAGTAATTCTTCCAACCTCTTCAAGTGTGATAAAACCATCTTTAAACTTTGATATTGCATCCATCCTCAAAGTACGCATTCCGTTACTAACAGCAAGCAATCTTAATTCTATTGCTGTAGCGCGATTGATTACTGCTTGTTTAATCTCTCGATCCATCATCATTACTTCATAAATACCACTTCTACCCTTACTTCCACTGCCATTACACTTGCTGCATCCTACGCCCTTGCGAGTTTCTATACCTGCCATTTCCGCGGGATCAATGCCAACCTCAATCAGCTCTTCGTTTGACCATGTAAAAGGTTGACTGCATTTTTTACAAATTGTTTTAACAAGTCGCTGAGCCATAATGGTTCTTATTGCACTGGAAACAAGAAAAGGTTTAATTCCAATATCAATAAGTCTATTGATAGTACCAGGGGCATCATTTGTGTGTATTGTTGAGAAAACCAACTGGCCGGTTAAAGCTGCTTTAATGGCAATTGAAGCCGTTTCGAAATCTCGTATCTCGCCTACCATTATAATGTTAGGGTCTTGTCTAAGAATCGCCTTTAGAGCTGCTGCAAAATCATAACCCATTGCAAAATCAATCTGAGTCTGTACTAAGCCATCAATATTATACTCTACAGGATCTTCTGCTGTATGGATATTTACAGCAGGGGTGTTAAGCGAACTGAGTGCGGAATAAAGAGAGGTTGTTTTGCCACTTCCTGTAGGTCCAGAAACCAGAACAATTCCAAAAGGAGAATTCACACCAGCAAGAAAAGTCTTAAGACAATCATCTGAAAAACCAAGATCTCGAAGGTCTAATTGAAGATTGCCCCTATCAAGAATTCGAAGAACAATCTTCTCTCCATTGATAACTGGTACTGAATTCACTCTAAAATCAATAATCCGACCATCAACCTTTGCTTTGATTCTACCATCCTGAGTACGCCGTCTTTCCGCTATATTCATACCAGACATGATCTTAAGCCTTGAAGTAATTTGATTTTGCATTTTAGGATTTATCCTAAAAATCTCTGTACACACACCATCTAAACGAAATCTGATTCTAAGAAATCTTTCAAATGGTTCTATGTGAATATCTGATACTTCCTGTCGAACAGCTTTTGCAATCATTCCATCAATAAATTTTACAACAGGCGCATCTGACTCATCAGATAACTCATCACCCATATCAAAATCTTCTTCTTCTTCATAAACATCAAGGCTATCCACTTTTTCAATAAAATCATCATCTTCATCATAATCATCAATTGTTTCATCAACGCTTACAAGTGCATCAATCTGACCATAAACATCATCTAAAGCCCGTCTTACCGCAGATGGAGCAGATGCAAAAATTACCACTTCCTTGCCTGTAGCAAATTTAATCTCATCTATTACATACAAATTAGATGGATCAGCCATGGCGGCAAAAAGAGCATTATCTTCCACCTTTATGGGAACAACCAGATTTTCTCTGGCAAATCCTTCATTAAGCAATTCAGCTCTATCTTTACCAAGGCCAGTTTCATTAAGATAAACAGGATCAATTCCATATATTTCTGCAAGAAATTCTGTTATCAACTCTTCGGTTACTTGGCCACCTAGAACAAGTGCCTCACCTAAAGCTGTTTCACCAGGCCCCCACTCGCCAGCAATTCTGTTAACATCTTCTTGCTCTACAAGGCCGGATTGTAACAAAACCATGGCAAGGCGATTATACATTTGACACTGTTTCCCGGATGACTTCATCAAGAGTAGTAGCACCAATTTCCAGTTTTCGAAGAGCTGCTTCTCGCAAGTTAACCATTCCTTTTCGCAGTGCAGCCTTTTCTATTTCAATGCTGTTAGCATCATTATCAATAAGACCACGCATCTCGTCATCAATATCCATTACTTCGTAAAGACCCATTCTGCCTTTGTAACCGGTTTGATTACATTTAGAACATCCAGTTCCCTCAAAGAACACCGTATCTTTAAATCTATCAGGATCAATACCTGCATCAACTAAAGCCTCTCTGGGAACCGACACCTGAGTTTTACAGTTTTCACAAACTTTTCGAATAAGCCTCTGACTACAAACACAGATAAGTGATGTACTTAGCATAAACGGTTCAATCCCCATATCAACAAGTCTGTTGATTGTACTTGGAGCATCATTGGTATGGGCTGTGGAAAGAACAAGGTGCCCTGTTAGAGCTGCACGAATGGCAATCTCACTGGTTTCCTGATCTCTGATCTCTCCCACCATGATAATATCTGGATCCTGTCTAAGGAAAGCTCTAAGAGCTTTTGCAAATGTTAAACCAACACCTTCATTCACTTGAACCTGATTTATGCTTTCAAGATTAAATTCAACAGGATTTTCAGCGGTAAGTATATTAACTCCAACATCATTCAATTCTGTGAGAGCTGAGTAAAGGGTAGTGGTTTTTCCACTTCCAGTTGGTCCTGTAACAAGCACAATTCCATAAGGTCGTTTAATACCACGCCTAAACTTGTAAAGACTTTCCTCTTCAAATCCCAATATATCAAGATTCAACTGAGCTGAAGTTCTGTCTAGAAGACGAACTTCTAGTTTTTCCCCAAAAAGAGTAGGCAATGAAGAGATTCGCATATCAACAAATCTATCTCCAACGCGAACTTTTGTTCTTCCATCCTGGGGAATATTATGCTCGGCAATATTCATATCACCTAAAATTTTTAATCGACTGGCTAAAGCCCTTCTGTATTTTCTGCTAGGTCGCATAATTTCATGAAGAACCCCATCAATTCGATATCTGATCCGTATAAATTTTTCAAATGGCTCGAAGTGAATATCACTAGCGCCTCTTTTTACAGCATCAGCAATTACACTATTAACTAGTTTAACCACAGGTGAGTCTGAAAGATCAACTGAATAATCTTCTTCCTCTTCTTCCTCTTCTTCCTGAATCAAGGAGAAAAAAGCCTCATCTCCAACAATCAGTTCATCTTCAGTGGCATCCAGCTCACTTGCAAGCTCATTCTCACGCTCAATATCTTCAACTGGAATAATGGCATCTGTAGCCCCATAAAATTTATGAAGAGCCCTTTGAATCATGGAAGAAGCACAGATATGAGGTTCTATTTCCATTCCAAGAGAAAATCGAAGATCATCAATAGTAAAAAGATTCTGTGGGTCGGCCATTGCGAGAACAAGCCTTCTGCCCTCTTTTTCCACCGGAACAACCTCATAACGAAGTGCTAATTTTGCAGAAACAAGATTCAATACATCTTGCGGAATATCAATACTATCTATATTTACAGCTTCAATACGATTTTGCCTAGCTAGATAATCATTCAATTTATCTTCTGAAATCAAACCCATCTTTACCAGATTATAACCAAGCCTGCCACCTTCTGATTTCTGATGATCAAGGGCACCGGCAAGCTGTTCCTGATCAAGAAGACCTGCTTTCAGCAACATTTGACCCAGTTTCATTAAAACCTCTTCCCTAAAGACAACTGCAAAATTCCATATTTATTGTAATCGCCCCTTGGCGAATCTCCATCTGTGCGTGAATTCACAATATAGCTCAAATATCGTCTCCATAATTTTACGAGTAAAACCTCAAAAATAAACCTCAAAAACAAACCCACGAATACATATCTTTTAATGATAATGCTCTAATGTCAATAGCGCGATTAAAAGTGAATAGTAACAGAAAGATTCAATCCAACATCCTTCTGGTCATACTGATCGTTAACCTGGTCTTTTTTCCAACCATAAATTGCCGTCATTGACGCTGTTACAGTTCCAAAATCGTATGAAGCTGATGGCTCAATGCGCCATTCAGTTTTATGGGATTGAACCAAAGTCTCTCCTGTCTGGCCACCTGTTACTTCACTCTTTGTTGTTGATCGGGTAATTGATAAAGAAGTTGTCAGGTCACTTCGGAATGATAACCGTAACTGATCCAATAGCGGAATTGGTATAGATAACCCGCCAGGTGCACTAAAACTGTAAGTGAGTTTAAATTGAGCTGAATTATTCCCAGAACGAACCAGTGCAGAGGTGCCGGTAAAATTTGTAGTTTCAGTTATTGAAGCGTTATCTGATAAAGTTATCTGAACTTTATTATCAAATGATCCGGTAAAGCTCAATAATGGACTCCATCTTGAAGTTCTAGTTTCACTTACTGGAGTTAAACTATCACTCTCTATTCTAGAAGAAGTAGTTGTTTCTACCCTGTAACCGCTACTCACAGAACCATTCTGAAGAAAAGAAAGTGGCTGATACCTTTCAAGACCACTCCATGAAACCGTAACTGCAGGCCAAGTGGTTTTGTCAGTACGATTCCAGAAACCTGAGTAAAAACTACTGTTTTCTGAATCATTATACTCTAGTCTTACTGACATAGTATTTGTTGGTCTATAACCTCCTGAAATCTGCATTGAGTTCGCAGTGGTTTTGTTGTAGGGATTAAGCCCTGCTATATCTGGTTCCAGACCAAATTGATAAGCAGTAGATGGCATAAAGGGGACCCCTTTATAATCACTACCTCGGGATCGACTGAAAACAACATTAGGATCTGTAATTCTATCAGCCCATCTTTCCATTTTGGTTAACAACCATCTTGGGCTGCCTGGAACAGCATCTTCATCCAATCGTTCATCTCTTAACCTAGCAAGTGACCTGATAGTATGGGCTAAGCCAAATCTAAGATTTAATCTAGCTGTAACATCACTTCCCACATCAGGACTACCAAGAGTATCAGCACCGGTTGCCGTGTGGGGGCTAAGTCTAGACATGCCATACCTGGCATCCCAGCTCACTCTGGGTTTCAAGTAATTCCATAAATTTATCTCTTGGCTAACTGCAGCACTTTGATTACGGGAAACCTCTCGACCTATATTAACACCAGAATAAGGCTCATCCCAAGGGTAATACATATCTCGGCCAACAGACAAATTATAACTTGTCACCAGACCTTTCCATGGATTAAAAGCAATATTACCATCAGTAAGAAGAACTCTCTCTGTATCATCACGGGTAAGAATTGTATCAGAATTAGCTATATCGTACATTACACTATTACCACGCCTCCACCCTACACCAAATCCGAACCTGGTGGGCCGAAGTCTTATGTCTTCAAGAATCGGTATTCTGCCAAGACTCATCCTGCCTAGACTCAAGTCATAACTGAATGTAACACTTTCATTTGAAATTGAATCACGAGTTGTAGGAGTTCGCCCCCAACCGTTGCCCAGTGCATGTCTGATATGAATTGGATCAAGGAAATATCTGCCAATAAAATCATCTGATCTACCATTTCTTCTCCATTGAATTGATGTATCCCACTTATTTGATTCTGTGCGATAATCCCAAGTTTCATCACCTTCCAACCGTATATCACTGTTTGTGGCATACCTTGGTTTAGAAAAACTTCGGTTCCATGCAAAAGTTGCTGGCAGAGACCAGTTCCACACTGGAGGGGTAAAACGATCAAGATTAAGAGTAGAAGAGGTATTATATCTGGTGACTGTAGTTCCAGTTCCACTAGTTTTACCCAAACCGTGAAAATCATCATCAATCATTCTGTAATCACCGGAAATTGATAAAAAATCAGCAAAATCTATATCACCGGAAATTCTATGAGCACTTCCTGGCTCAAGATAATGACCTTTTACCGTAATATCATCCACCCAAACCTGTGATGTAAGTGGTCCTTGCCCTAAGTTTCGTACACCTAAACCAAGCATCATTACTTCAGAAAGAGATGGATTACCTATGACTGCAAGATTTCCAGATCGTAACTCATTTTCTTCAGTAAGATCTTTTAATGCCTTCAAGTCAACCAGATCCTGGAGTTCTATATCAACTATCTGCCAGCCGTATTCAATATCAGCAGTAACTTCATAATAATTCAAACTGTCTCGACCCATTTGAAAAAACAGTTGCCCTGCTGCTGACGAACCACGGAAAGGAAAACTAAGTGTTCGATACTGAGTATAACTCTCGATTGAATAAAAAGTCTGTCTGGCAACACCTTGATGACCTTGAATAATATCTGTACAATCAAGACTAACCGATTGCTCAAGTTTTAATTCACCATTCTGATCATCACCATAATCAATATCAGGAGGAGGGTTGTTTATATAATCCTGATTTTGTCTGTTGTTCACCACAGAAACTGTGAAATTTTCTTCAGGTTGAACCGGAATACTGATTTGTTCAAAAGCAGTAACACTATTTGGCCTCCATCGATTACCCACAAGACCAACATCGTAAAACTCAAGAGTATCCTGTTCTGTAAACCCGTCAACCCAGAGTCTTGTGTAAGTAATTTTTTCCCATGTGGGTTCACCTTCTGATATTAATGGAATATTTACCAAGAGTGAGTCATCAAGGGGAATCTGAATCTGCATCCATCCTGTTGAACTGGTAGAAATTATATAATCGGGATCATTTAAAGGTATTCGTATTCTGAAGAAAGTGTTCGATCTATCTAGAACTCCATTTCTATTAAGATCTTCAGTATCTAGTCTACCATTGTTTTCACAATTGTTAATTGCATTAAATCTTGTACTTAAAGGATCATTGCCATTATATCTGTAATTATCTTGGTTGGGATCAAGATTATTAGAACTATATCCAGGTTCATCCAATGAAGGTATTGTATCAAGCCCTGTATCTTCAGAACTTGATCTTATACCATCAGAATTCACATCCTCGGTATCAAGCACACCATTAGCCTGTCTGATAAGGTCATCACCAACCCTTTCGAGCCAATATGTATCTTCGTCGATTCTTTCTCCAAAATCAATGTAAAGATTTGCATTCAAAGCACAACCGGTGGCTCTTACATACAAAGATAGATGGGTTTTTCTGGAAAAATCTGTTCCGTAACGCTCAATACATCTCTGAATTCCCCCCCAAGAGTTAGTTGGGTTACCTTGATCAGGAGTAAAGACAAATTGTAATACTCCACTGATTTTTTTCATGGCATCATTGCTTGTTTCCCCTGGAATAATGTCATTTAGAGACCATCGATTGGTTGCATTGTACCATCTGGATTCTCCAACTGGAAACAGCAAAACAGAACCCCAGCGGGGCATGGAAGAATAAAACCATGCAGCTCGGGATTGTCCTAATGGAAATGTAGATTCAGAGCCTTCCATGTCATCCAGCCAAGCTTTGCTTTCACCGGTGGGCAGGCTAAGCGCAATCTCCCCAGATAATACCAAACGACTCTCGGCTTCTGTATTAACCAATGGAATCATATTAACAGCATCTGTCAAAAATTCAGGTCTGGATTCAAGATGAAAATCAGCATCAAACACCGTGGTACCGAAGGCTCCCTCACCAATCCTGGGTCGGGTCTCTGGTGAATTTGCACTCTCATACATCATGGTTCCGCCAAGCCATGAATGAGAACCCATGTTGTACACAATTCTGGTTCCCAACAAGGTTTTTGACACAGAACTAAAAAATGGTATGTATTCAAAAGTCACCCGAAGGGTATTAGCTGGATCTTGAGCTAGATCTGCCGCTTCACCCATAAGAGTAAGCAGTCCAACCTCATAAATAATTGAATAGTCTGTATTTCTAACTAGAGTTCTGGCCTGACCTGCAACTGTTAAAGTAACCCTTTCGCTGCCATCTACAATTCCCATATGCCCCAAAGAATAAGTTGTAGAAGCGGCACGATAACTAACACGCATGTAATAAAGAGATTTGTTCATTGCAGGATTTTTTTCGTTATACACAACATAGTTAGGGTACTCCAGATCAGTACTGGCGAATGGTCTACTTTCAGGAAAAATGATAAAGCCATTTTCCCAATCCATCGTAAGGTCTTCATCGTACATAAGACCATCACCGTTTGTATCAAGACCTAAAATCTGGGTGAATGGAACACCATCCTGTATTGATACTGGATCCTCGCCGGATCGTTGCAGGAAAATATCACAGTTAAAACTTTCCCTGACAATATTGTTTGCTCCTAAGAAATAATAGTTCCGCATTTCGTAAGCCCATGTAGGATAGTTTTCCGGTGATTCTGGAAGCGGATTAGACTGTTTTATCATTTTTAAATTAAATGTTCCATTTTCCGGTGCGGTTCCCACAGTATCACCAGCCATGGTAATCATCGCAATTGCAATGGAATAATTATCGTTAACAGGTCTAAGAAATCTGATTGTTTTACCAGAATCAACCAAAACAAAGTCACCTTCTATTCCTGGCGTCAGCTCATCCCACCAACCAGAACCTGCAAGTTCACCACCAGACCCCTGAGGTACAAACCAGTCACCCTGAACAGCACCTGTTTCAACATTGTTTGTTGCATCACCATCATCAATAAAAATCCTGAGAAAATCGGGATTCATATATGGTGCAGAAACAGTATCTGGAAACGCACGAAAGAAGTAATTATTTGCAGGACGAATATCAAGAATTGAATCATTAACCAAAGACGCCTGACCTACAAAATCAGAACTTTCCGTAGAACTGCCCTCTTTACTGGCAATAGCTGTAATATCAAATGGCCCTGCCTGAGCTAAAAGTTTAGCTCCAAACAAACCCTGATGAGGAATAGAGTAACTTATAAATTCCGGGCCTGTTATTGATAAGTTTACATCACCCAACTCTATTGACTGAATAATTTCGTCATCATCACCATCGTAACTAAGACTTACACTGTAATCCGATCCGATCTGCCTGTCACTATCATGATCCACTGCAACATGTATTTTTTCACCAATTGTACCATCAAGACGAATACGAAGATCTTGTTCCATTTTCAAATCAGGAAAAAGGGAAGCACTAGATCCTTCAACATCAACACGGTTAGGATAGATATGGCTGACTCCAGAAATAGAAATAGTCTGATGACCGGAAATATCAAGTTGTCCACCGGTACCAATTGCATCGCCAATAAGACCAGGCATATTCAGCGGAAGATAAATTGTAGGAACCAAACTGCCCCTTGTACCACTATTACGAATACCATCTCTAGCGTTTGCCTCAGTCCATTCTTTCCATGTACTCCAGCCGATAAGACGAGAACGAACACCGGAAAGTGACCATGTTCTGGAAGAAGCTAATGGATACCCACGGTATAAAAGCCTATAACTAATACCATCACCCATAAGACTTGACCATACCTCTACCTGAGTGGATGGAAGGCTTACAAGCCAAGGTAGAGAATCCTGATACCAATAACCTGGATTCTCATCAATCAATGTAAAATCGCGCACTCCCCCCACAGCACCAGAATTTGGTACGAACAAAAGAGCCAGCGCTAAAAATAAAATTCTTTTCATTTCACCTCGGTATGTATATCCTTAAAACGCCTTCATGTTCCCGAAACATGACAGACATGACCAGCCTTGCTATAATTCATCGTTCGCCACAAGTAAAGCAAGCATCTATCATGGGAATTCAATGAAAAAGTTGCAAGTATATGTTTTAAAGGAATTTTTTCCACCATTTTTGCTCTCCCTAGGGTTATTTACATTTATAATGCTTCTTGACAAACTGCTAGATCTACTGGATCTTATTGTGAGCAAAGGCGTTCCTATGCGCATAGTTCTAGAGATTTTCCTTCTACTTCTTCCATCAATGATTGCAGTAGTTATTCCAATGGCAGTTCTTGCTGGTATTCTTATTGCAGTGGGTCGATTAAGCGGTGACCTGGAAATTACTGCAATGAAAGCCAGCGGCGCAAGCATCTATAACATAATATTTCCATTAGGAATTATGTCTCTGCTTATTGCCGGTACCCTTGTTGTGTTTAATAATAATGTTCTTCCTGAAGCCAATCATACTGCACGAAACCTTCTCATGGACATTGGAACAATGCGACCAACAGCAAGAATTGAACCGGGAATGTTTGTGGAAGATATTGAAAATTACAGAATTTTTGTACAGGAAAAAAATGATATCACAGGCAAACTCATAGGAGTTATTATTCACACCAATACCCCTGGAGCCCCTGCCCGCACAATTACAGCAATGCAGGGAACCATGGAGCCTGTTGGGGCAAACCATTTAAGACTAACTCTGGAAGATGGGCAGATGCATGAAAAAGACAGAGTTAACGGTTACAGATATGCCTCTTTCGTTACTTACGTTATAGACATCGCACGCTCAGAGGAACTGGTAAGACATGACAGAAACAGCAGAGGTGACCGAGAAATGTCTACGACACAGATGAGGTCTTATGTTGACAGTATTACAGTTCGCAAAAGTTTTCTTACAGACAGCTTATCAGCAATAACAGAATCTTTCATGGTTGCAATAAATTCAGAAGACAATCCTGTAGCTGCCGGTGACAGTACAAGAAGACTCAGAAATTCAATAACATGGCTCACATCAACCTCTACCGATTTAACTTTGCTCAATGAGCAAATAAATAATCTTCAAAAAAACATTGGAAAATACAATGTTGAAATCCATAAAAAGTATTCTATTCCTTTTGCATGCCTGGTTTTCGTTTTTCTTGGAGTTCCACTTGGGTTATCATCAAAAAATTCCAATACAGGGCTGGCAGTTACGTTAAGTCTTGTGTTCATCCTTGTATACTATTTCTTCTTGATTGCAGGAGAACAACTGGCAGACAGAGGTCGAATTGATGCATGGGTTGCAATGTGGTCTCCGAATATTCTTCTCGGTGTGCTTGGAATTTACCTCACATACAGAAGCATGCGTGAAGGTCACCCTGTTCCATTGCCAGATTTCAAAGAGCTTCTTACAAAATTCAAAAGAAGGAAATCAGGGAAATGAAACTACTGGATAGATACCTTGCAGGTCGCTTCATCAAAATGATTTTTATGACAATTCTTTCTTTCACAGTAATCTTTGTCACAGTTAATGCCTTCGACCACTTCAGCAGATGGGTTGACAAAGAAGTGACTGTATTAACATTCCTACGATACTATTATTACGGACTTCCCTACATCATCATTCTTGTTACCCCCATTGCTGTTCTTATCTGCTCACTTCTTCTTGTGGCTGGAATGGCAAAAAACAATGAACTTACAGCAATGCGTGCTTCAGGTGTTTCCATTCCACGGGTATTCCGTCCTCTTATTATTGTGGGATTTTTCATAAGTCTATTCATTCTGGTTGTAGGTGATTTAATTGTAGCAGATGCTAATTATTTACAAACCCAAGTTAAAAGAGTTGAAATAGATGGAAGAGATCCCATAAATTATTTAATGCGCAACGATTTTGCCCACAGAACTCTAGACGGAGCCATAGTAGAGATCGGGTTGTTTGATGGTCAGCACGCTACAGTTTCAAGAGGTGTTATTGAATGGTTTGATGAAAACCTTAGAGTAACCAGAAGAATTGATGTTAGGCGATTATCTTACATAGATTCTGTGTGGACTGGGTTATCTGCTGAAGAACGAAGATTTTCCCCTTCAGGAGAAATGTCATTCACCCTTCATGATACCCTGTTAATACCTGAAATAACAGATACTCCTGAGGATTTCGGAAGCAGAAGGAAAAGTGCTGCAGAAATGAATGTCTTCCAATTATGGGATCACATAGACAGAGTCAGAACTGCCGGAGGAAATCCCACAGGTGATCTTGTGGAATTCTGGCTTACAATCTTTTTTCCTTTTTCTGCACTGATAATGGTTCTAGTAGGTGCACCGCTTGCCACAAGCAATCCCAGAAGTGGGAAATCAACTAGCATTGGTCTTGCGGTACTGCTGGGATTTATCTTTTTTTCTCTTGCAAGATTCGGTCAAACACTGGGCCATAAAGGCGCGTTAGAACCCATAGTGGCAGCAGCTCTTCCCGAAGTAATTTTTATTATTCTTGGTATATGGCTTTTTAAAAGAGCTGGCCAGCAATAGCACAAAATCGGGCTATTGCACAACCAGTGTTATTTTATGTATGGTTCCCCTGTTCCACTGCCAGTTAGGCAGATTCTCTAATTAACAATCTTTAATTCAAATGGAGGCAGTAATGGCTCGCAGAGTGCACAACTTCTTTGCAGGACCCGCAGCACTTCCTTACGAAGTGGTAAAAAAAGCAGCTGAAATGGGAGTTCTGGAGTTTGACGGACAGGGAATGTCTGTGATGGAGATTTCACACCGTTCAAAACCTTTTGACAAAATGTTCAAAGGTGCTCAAAACAATATGCTGAAAATCATGGGGCTTGATCCAGAAGATTATGCAGTGCTTTTTGTTGGTGGCGGTGCAAGTACTCAATTTTTCCATATTCCTTTCAACTTTCTTAAAGAAGGAAAAACTGCTGATTACGTAAACACCGGTGTGTGGTCAAAAAAAGCTATCAAGGAAGCAAAATATTTCGGAAAAGTTAACGTTGCAGCGTCAAGCGAAGACAAACTCTTTTCTTATATCCCAAAAGAATTCAATCTTACACCAGATGCTGCTTATGTTCATACCACAAGCAACAACACAATCTACGGTACAGAAATGTGGAGTTTCCCTGAAACAGGTAATGTTCCTCATATCTGTGACATGTCCAGTGATTTCCTTTCACACCCAATGGATTTCAGTAAATTCAGCATGATCTATGCAGGTGCTCAGAAAAACATCGGACCATCTGGAACTGTTGCTATCATCATAAAGAAAAGCTTTGCTGATACTGCAAGAGAAGACATTCCAAGCATGGTTAACTACAGAACTCACATAGCCAAAGACAGTCTTTTCAACACACCTCCAAGCCTTCCTGTTTTCATTGTAGGCCTCGTAATGGAGTGGATACTTGAGAATGGCGGCCTTCAGGGTATCGCTGCTATAAACAAGAAAAAAGCAGATCTTCTTTATGGTACCATGGATAACAGTGACGGTTACTTTGTTCCACACGTATCAGATGTATCCAGCCGAAGTTTCATGAATGTTACTTTCAGACTTCCATCAGAAGAGCTTGAGAAAAAATTCATCGCAGAAGGCGCTGAGAACGATCTTCTCGGTCTTAAAGGTCATCGTTCAGTTGGTGGCTGCCGTGCCTCCACATACAATGCAGTTTCCTACGAATCTGTTTCAGTTCTTGTTGATTTCATGAACAAGTTCAAGGCTAACAACTAAATTTTCTGTTCAGCGTCGTATCACTTGATACGGCGCTGTTCTTTTGAAACTAACTCTATAAAATCGTTCTCTGATACTATTTTTACACCTAAAGTTTTTGCTTTTCCCAATTTTGACCCAACATTCTCGCCTATCACAAGCATGGTTGTTTTACCGGTTATAGAACCGGTAACTTTACCACCTGCCATTTGTGCCAATTCTTTTGCTTTTTGCCTAGGTATCTGAAGAGATCCGGTGAACACAATAGTTTCACCTGCTAGAATTTTCCCGATTCTTTTTTCTTCTTCCACCGGATCAAAACCAACATTAACCAACTGTTGAATAACCTCTGAGGTTATCGGGCTGGAAAAGAACCCTATAATAGACGTTGCAATTACATGACCTACGCCCTTGATCGCAATCAATTCTTCTTCTGTAGCTGCCCCTAGAGCCTCAAGACCCATAAACCTGCCTGCAATGTCTCGCGAGACCACTTCCCCAACTCCTGGAATACCAAGCCCTGTTAAAAACCTACTCAAAGAAACTGTTTTGCTTTTTTCCAAAGCTGAAAACAACTTCGTTACTTTTAATTCACCCATTCGTTCCATATTTGTCAGAGCATGAAATTCAAGGTTGTAAAGGTCAGCTATTGTTTTTACCATTCCGGAATTTACTAGCTGACCACACAGCTTCTCACCCAATCCATCAATATCCAAAGATTTCCTGGAAGCCCAATGTTCGAGACTTCTCTGTAATCTAGCACTGCAGGAAGGATTTATGCAGTATAGATTGATTTCTCCATCTGGCTGAGCAACCGGTCCATTACAAACAGGGCATTTATCTGGCATACTAAACAATTGACCTCTGGTTGATACTTCTGAAGGCAGGCTTTTTACAACTTCAGGAATAACGTCCCCCGCCCTTCTCACAAGAACAATATCACCAACTCTTACATCTTTCCTGATTATCTCCTCCTGATTGTGCAGTGTAGCATTTGTAACTACAACTCCACCAACCTGGACAGGTTCCAGCCTTGCCACCGGTGTTAGCCTACCGGTTCTACCCACTTGAACCTCTATTCCAATCAACGCTGTAGACATTTCCTCTGCATGAAATTTCCACGCTGTGGCCCACTTTGGTGCCCGGGCCAAAGAGCCAATTTTATCCCGTAAAGAAAAATCATTAAGTTTGATAACCATTCCGTCAATTTCCATTGGAAGATTCGATCTGACCTCCACCAATTCATCATAAGCTTCAATAACCTGTTCAGTGGTAGTGCATATTTTGTTTTTAGGGTTTACCACAAAACCCCATTCATGAAATTTCTTTAGTAACTGATTCTGATTAAGAATACCAGCGGGATAAAAACCTGTGGCGTAAGCCATGAAAGAAAGTGGTCTGCTAGCCGTAACAGAACTATCCAGCTGACGCAAAGATCCACTAGTGGCATTTCGTGGATTAGCAAAAACAGATTCACCGGCTTCTTTCTTTCCCAAATTCATTTTTTGGAAATTCTTTGTCATAAAAAAAACCTCTCCTCTAATCTCCACATTGATCGATTCATCTGTATGAAGTTTCAAAGGAATAGAACGAATTGTTCTGGCATTACTGGTAACATCCTCACCTCTCACACCATCACCGCGAGTAGCTGCCTGAACAAGCATAGAATCCCTGTAAACAAGTGACAAAGAAACACCATCTAATTTGGGTTCAACTGAGTACGCTATCTGTTCCGTATCTAAATCAGAAACAATTCTATTGTTGAATGAAATAAAATCTTCCTGACTGAATACATTAGACAGACTAAGCATTGGAGCTTCGTGTAACACCGAAGAAAAAGAGGCTAAGGGAACAGAACCAACTCTGACCGTTGGTGAAAATTCACTTTTAAGATCAGGATACTCTCTTTCAAGAAACAAAAGCCTGTTCATCAGTGCATCATATTGCTCATCGGAAACTTCCGAAGCATTTTCTGTGTAGTACGCATGATTGTATTTACTTATCAAAATTCGAAGATTTGCAATTTCTGTCACTGGTTTCATTCAATCCCCCTAGAATCAAGTCTGTAGTACATGAAATCTGCTGGAATCAAACCCTCTGGATTTAAATCAATAGCATTAACCACACCATACTGTAAGTTTGAATTACACTGAAGGATCCCAGCCACATCTGACTGCTGTAAAACCTCTGTATACACAGTATCTTCATAAAACAACTGACAGCTGTTAAAATCCAGATTAAATGGTATCCCAGGTTGAATTTCCATCATATCTATTTGAATTCCCCCCTGCTGCTGCCACCAGTTCACTTTTATCTGCGGAATACCCGGCTGATACAACAAAGCCCTTAGAAGGTCATACTTTTCTGTATTACTGAACAATCTTAAACTTGAAGTAATCTTTAACCAGAAATTTCCACTGGAAGCATGGGTAAAACCCTGAAGAAGATGAGGCAATCTGTTCAGCATTCTTAAAGAACGGAGATACTCAAGAACTATAACACCTTTTCCCTGAGCAATATAAGGCCTTAGAGGTGAATTTACAAGCATGAGATCCCCAAAGGCATATTCTTCGCTCAAAGGAGTACTTTCGTTGCCACCCAAATTTTCTGTGTGGTAAAGGTAATACTTTAAATATGCTTTTCTTACAGAAACAAGACCACTGTGATCATTACAATATGTAGCATAATATCTAAGAGGCATCCATGAAACAAGCATATCGAATAAAATAGGGTCAAGTTGAAGAGACTGGGCCAAAATACCCCCTGCCGCTTCAATAAGAATTTCACTTCCAGCTGGGATTTCACCATTTACAAAGCTCTCATCCCAAGATGAAACATTAACAAGACTCTCAAGAGAACCTCTAGAAAACAACATTCCCCCAAAAGCAGATGTAACCAAAGTTCCGCTGGGATTAATTATTTCCACAAAGCTAAATTCCACAGAGGAAAAGTCAAGCACACTTCGAAGTACAGAAGCAATCTTAACCACTGCTGTACTATCAAGAGATGAAATTGGAGCCCCTTCAAATGTCAGCATTCTGTATCTTGGAAATATCACTTTTTCCGAGTAATCGCCAATAGCTATTAAAAGCCCACCTACAATTCCACCTGGCTCTGAGTTCCATTCATCTGGTGTGCCTCCTGGTGCCAGCGGTGTCCATGACACAATAGAATCAGGAAGAAAAATTTTAACAACATAGTTAGAAGGGCTAGAAGCCAAAGGATAATAAGCATCGCTGGAAAGATATGCCGAAGTAAGTCTGGATTGCACACTGACTATGCCTTGAGAATCAAGATATGGAATATTTATCTGGAATTGATTTCTAAAAACACCGGTATACAATCCAGAAGAATCAGCAAAACAAATATAACTATTTGGAGCACTGCCTCTTCTGAAAACGCCTGCCGTTGATGAAATAACAGAACTGAGATCTCTACGAATAAAGGTAAAGTACATAGAGTCCACGTTGCTTCCTCTAAAATCAACCACCAACGAATCAATAACTTCAAGAAGAGTGCTTGTTGAATCCTGCTGATAGTAAACAAGAAGATGATGAGTTACATCAGGCGGCGGTTCAACCGCCACAGCAGCTCTGTCAATATCAATTTCACTACCTGTTCGATCAGTAAGGTAAACAGATCTTAATCCCACAGGGCGAATGAGACTTGCTTTACTATAAACATCAATTACTTCTTCGATCAACTGATTATCACCGGTATCTGGAATAATTACCGAAAAAACCAGTTTTACACCACCACCTACATTCCATTGTCTATTGAATCGAAGTGAGTCAGGCAAAACTGTATCAAAATGAAGAGAATCCAGTTCAGTTTCTGCATGGGCTGTTGATATAAAAAGTAACTCGAATCGTACTTCAGCGGAATTAACTGAATCATGTTGAACAGACCAATCCCCAAGATAGGTTAGAGACCGTATTTCAGATACTTCTACATTTTCAACAGTAACACTATCTTCGTCGCAAGAAATAACCAGCAAAAGAAACAAAAACAAAATCGCTTTTGAAAACCTCATAAATACTCACATTTCATCAGGGTTGACTACCGCTTTTTTTTTCATAGTTTCCCACATCATGAAAGGCGGTATACATGGAATTATTAAAAATACTTACACTGGCAGTCAACGGCCAGTATTCTCAAGACCCAAATCCCACTTCAGCAGTCCTGTTTTCATTTTATGCGTTAGCTGTTTTTCTTCTTATTCAATTTCTTGGAGTACGATTCTTCACAAGTTGTAAAGAAAGATACAAAAACTTTCCTCTCATTTCTTTTATCATCCTGGCGACTTTGGCTGTAGCAGCATTGGTCACAGCTTTTTTTCTTGAAAGCTTCCCCCATAATCTCTTTCTTGGGGTTGTAGGAGGAGTATTCATCTGGACATCACTTGGGGAAATTGCCGAGCAACTTGGTTGGTACAAATCTCACGCAAGAAATGCTGTATGGATATATCTGTTAACTACAGCTGTGTGGCTGGTGCTTGCTCTAATGAAACACGACATTCCAATTCCAATTCTAGGTTTTATAGGTTACCCTCTTCTTGCGTGGGGAACCCATCTTACAAGAGTGCGATTAATTCATAAATGGGGTGCTAACTCCTTTGCTTCTACTCTTCTTCTACTAGTAATGGCTGCCATTTCCGGTGGAGCAGTAGTTGCTGGAGCCCTGATTGGAACTAAGTTTTCTGGAATGATGGGTGGATTAGTTTTTGCTGTTTCCTCTTGGTCTATTATGGAAATCATCTGGGAAAAAGGTATGGCAAACGGCCCTTGGAAAGAATCTCAACACTGATTTATGAAAACCCCGATGAAGTAATTCCATCGGGGTTTTTCACTTCAGTACTAATAAATTAAGTAAGTGAGCCCTGCTGAAAAACTGACAGGTGGCGGTTTGATCTCAGCGTAATAAATCTCACCAGGTAAAGCATCTCTGTTGTAACCCTGCCAGTCAGTCACTGTCCAACTATCAGCAGATGATCCCAATCGCCCTACAGCACCAACATGGATTCCAAATCTACTACTGAAAAGAAACTCAAAATTGGCACTTGCTGTTCCAACAATAGTTGCAGTATTCGCTGATGATGAGATTGAGTCTGCTCTGGTATTCTGCATGAGATATGAAGCTTCAAAACCAAGGCCAACCCTCAACCCCACAGCAGGAGAAGAGAGAGGAATCCTTGTTCCAACTTCCCCTCTTACACCAATGGATGACAATCTTGGTAGTACTCCAGAGAAAAGTGCTCCTGACAGGGAAAGACCCCACTTGCTTGTTCCTCCAAAGAACTCTGCTTGATTTGCAATTTTAGAAGTTTCATTTTCCTCGCCGGTAAGATTATCACCAGGAACAACCTCAATAGGTAAAACAGAATAAGAAAGAGCGATTAAACCTGGTGTTGAGTTTTCAACAGCAGTAACAGTTGCACCTTCAACAAGTTCTCCTGCAATCAATCTTCCAGAACCAGAATTTGAGGAGGAACTGGTAACTTGTATAATTCCATGACTACTTAACTGACTATACTCATCGGCAGACCGTGGAACCCCAAGCGATAACGCAACAACAGAGAAAACCATTCCTTTTCTGACTCCACCATTTGTACCAACAGGAAGAGTAAAAACCGGTCCCTGATCTACTATAAAAGAAAACTCATAGGGAAATATTTCATTTAAGCTTCGCTGAGTTACAAGAACTACCCCCTGCAAAGCCAGTGCTTCCAAATCAATTGATGCTGAACTTTGCAGACTGCCTGAGAATTTTTTCTCGCGCACGGAACCTAACAGAGTACCCTCAGATGTATAAAACCTGCCAGTGACATCTACAGATGTATTCCTTGTGACATTCAAGCTAGTGGCAGATCCATGGCTTACATCTGTTTGAGGTGAAGAAACATCAAGAAGCATAAACATATCAATACTCATATCAGCAGCAATTGCTCTTATACGAATATTCTGATCATCAGGAACCCCATGATAATCTGAATGTGATGATACATCAACCACCTCAAATCGACCACTTTGAAAAAAGACCGCTTCAGCAGCAGACTTAATTTCCATTATATCATAATTATTTACTGCATCCTCAAAAACCGGAATAACTGCAATTCGTGGCAAGCTGATACTTTCAGCTACTGCACCAATGGTCAGCGAAAACAACAAAAGAAAAAGAACTTTGGTTTTCATATGAAATCTCCCTTCAAAAACAATCTATTTCTTTTAATTTATCAACATTAATGGGAAATGGAAAGGGGTGAATAAATCACCGAAAATACACAATCACAGAGCAATTTTCATAACTGGTTCTAGGAATACCTATTAGAACCCCGTCAAGAGTCTCATCACCGGAAATAAAACCGTCTGAATTAATGCCTAAAACAAGAGATTCGCCGGCGAGGTAACTTTTTTCAGCAAGAAGAGAATCAATAATCGAAAAAAGTGAATCCCAATCAGATCTTTGAATAACATAAGTTTCTTTTGATTGCTGAACGATAGAGACTGTATATGTCACGGACAAAATAGCCTCGCAGGGAGATTCATAAACCCGCTGAACATCATTTTCCGATTCCTGAGTAGGCAATCCTCCAATACCAGAATCACCAGAGCCTCCGCCACCAGTGCCCACTGCCCCACCGGAAGGCGGTAAGTTAGAAGTTCCTGCGGCAAAACACAACTCATCTTGTACTGCAACCTGAACAACCGCAGGAGAAGACTCAGTTGAAGCAAAAGATACATCTGAATTAATCCCAGCAATATCTACAGGAAGATCACCTTCTGAATCAGAATAATGCTCTGTCATTGATTCATCTTCAATTACTAAGACTTCGGAGTGTTCAGAAGAAACATCAGATATTTGACCTTCAACAATATCGTCCATATTTTCGGTTTCTTCTGAAACAACTGTTTCTTCAGATTCCTCCTGTATTACAGGCTCAACATCATCAACTAAATCTTCATGAGTGGCAGAAATTGTCTGTTCTATAACTATAGATGAAAGTGATCTTGTTTCTTCATCTACATAAAAAATCTTTACACCTATATACGCAGCACAAATAACAGCTGCTAAAAACCATGTTTGCTGCCTACGCCACCATTGAGTTGCCGGCTCAATACTACTACGCATAGTTTTAAAATCAGACTCGTCTGGATCAACCCAAGCATTCCGCCAGACTGTTTCCATTTTTTTCTGAGCTAAAATATAATTTTCACAGTCAGTACACTTCTCCACATGAGCGGAAATGGTTTCTATTTCACTAACAGGCAGTTCTTTATCAATCCAAGCTAAAAGAATTTCTTTGGAAGGACATATCATGGCGCACATCCTAGTTCATTCACTACGAATATTTTTACCGAATTTCGTGCCCTGTTTAACCGTGACATAACAGTACCTGTGGCAATGCCAAGGCTTTCTGCAATTTCCTCGTAACTGAGTTCCTGATCCACTCTTAAAACAAAAACAATACGCAAAGCCGGAGACAGTTGTTCGATTGCTTTCTGAACGGCTTTTACCAGTAGATCCCGGTTGCATTCTTTAATTGCGGTATCTGCGGTAGAAGTTAATCCACCACTTCCATACCCCTCATCAAATTCTACTTCTGAGCGTCTTCCACGGGATCGGGAAAAATTAATTGCAGTATTTGTTACTATTCTATACATCCAAGTAAAAAAACGATACTCCACCTTGAAGTTGTGCATTGCTTTCATAGCTTTAATAAAAGCTTCCTGGGTAATATCCCAAGCATCGTCATCACAATTACACATTCTTCTTGCCACTCTGAACACTCGTTTTTCATACATTTTGACTATTTCTCCAAATGCTTCCTTGTTACCGCTAACGGCTTTTTCAAGAAGTTCTGGTTCTGAAGCGGATAATCCCGCTGTCAAAAAGTATACAAGGTGAAAGATCATTTCATTCCTTATTAAAAGTTTATTTCCGCACCAACACTAAAACCAGCATCCTGATCAAATCTTATATTTTCAGCCTTAAAACTAAAAAGATAGGCATCAACATAAGCATCAAGCAAACCAACAACCCAAGCTCCAGCTGTGTACCAAATAAAATCTCGCCGGAGACTACTGTGAAAATCATAACTGTTCTGCCAGTAAACTAAACCAGTTTCCTGATACATCTCTCTGGCATTTTCCGATTTATCATTCTCGTAAAAAACCACACCTAATAAGCCCAACTCAACAACCCCGTATAAAAGACCTTTTGTGGGTTTCTCATTATAAAACTGCCCCCATCCCGGCAGAACAAGGCTTCTTATTAAAGCTCCCTGTGGATTCCTGTACTGTATAACTGTCGAATCTGTTAATTCAGGTTGCTGGGTGACAAGAAGCATAAGAAGAAAAAACTGACTCAGATGGTAACCCCTCTCGATGAAGCAGAAATAAACTGAGCCATTCTTTTTCTAATGGAATCAGTTGTTTCAAGAGAAAGTGCTTCAGAAACTTTTGCTGCCATTGTTTGGGGGTTTTTGAAAAAGTACTTAAAGGAGTCTACAGCGAAAGAAATTTCCTGGTTTGTAAATCCATTTCGACGAAGGCCAAGTTTATTGACTCCGATCATTCGCAAGGGCTCGCCCCCTGCAAGTGTGAATGGTGATACATCTCTAGAGACCCGGAATCCTCCACCAATCATCGAATACTCACCTATTCTAGTAAATTGATGAACAGGTACAATACCACCAATAATTGCTTTGGTACCTATCTGAACATGCCCAGCAAGATTCACAGAGTTAGCGAGAATAACTCCATCACCAATTACACAATCATGTGCCACATGGCTGAAAGCCATCAAAAAACAATCAGAACCAATTACTGTTTTACCTGTAGCACTAGTTCCAGTATTAATATTGGCCATTTCGCGTATAACAGTTCTGGCTCCAACCTCTAGAGTAGTTCTTTCTCCTGAAAACTTTAAATCCTGTGGATCTGTTCCAATAACCGCACTAGGTCCAACTTTTACATCATCGCCAAGTGTAGTTATTCCCACAACCACAGCATGAGCGTCTATAACAACTCTTTGCCCTAGAACAACTTCAGGTCCTACAACAGCATAAGGTCCAATCTGAACAGATTCAGGAACCTCACACTGAACAATCGCTGTTGAATGTATCATTTTTTCTCCACCAGCATTGCTGTTAATTCTGCCTCAACTGCAACCCTGTTATCCACCTTAGCAAAACCATGCATTTTCCACATACGCCCTCGTTTACTAAGTAGTTTCAATTCAAATCTGATCTGATCTCCTGGCAGAATTGGCTTTCTGAACCTGACTTTGTCAATTCCACCAAACAATACAAGCCATCTGGAAGGCTCTTCAACTGAATCAAAAAGCATCAATCCACCGGCCTGCGCCATTGCTTCTATCACAAGAACTCCAGGCATTATGGGGCTGCCTGGAAAATGTCCCTGAAAAAATGGTTCATTTATGGTAACATTTTTTATTGCAACAATACTTTTTTCCGGTTCAATTTCAAGCACCCTATCCACAAGAAGAAACGGATAACGATGTGGAAGTAGATTCATCACATCTGATATATTCCACTGTCTTTTAGTAAGATCTGCTTTTGAAGTTTTAATTTTACCTGCATAAACCTTCATGATCTTTTTCACAAATTGTACATTAGAAGCATGTCCACTTTTTGCAGCTATAACATGGCCTTGCAATCTTATGCCCAGAAGAGCCATGTCTCCAATAAGATCCAGTACTTTGTGCCTTACCAGCTCATCAGGAAACCGAAGCGGAGTATCATTCATAACACCGTCATCACCGATAACAACTGCGTTTTCCAGTGTACCGCCTTGAATCAAACCCTTTTCCTGAAGAATTTTTACATCCTGATACAAACAGAATGTTCGTGCAGGGGCTATTTCATTAACAAAACTGTCTCTTGTAATATCAAGACTGATATACTGTGTTCCTATATGAGGATGATCATAATCAAGAGTAAAACTGATTTTCAGCCCATCATAAGGTACTACTGTAAGACTTGCACCACGATACTCAATGCTAACAGGTTCTGTAATTACAAAAACTTTGTTGGGAAAACCATTAAGAATTTCTCGACCTGCTTCTTTTAAAACCTCTACATAAGAACGAACTGAACCATCCGCAGGTTCAGGTGGTTCATCAGAACTAATTTCAATAATGGCATTGTCTATTTCAAGCCCGTAAAGGGCACTCAATACATGCTCAACCGTATGCACTTCATAATAGTTTTCACCAAGGGTAGTGCGTCTTGCCTGCTCTTCCACCATTCGAACATTTTCCGGTAACACTTTGATAGTTGGTCGATGTTCTACATCTGTCCTAACAAAAACATATCCGGTATTCGCAGGGGCAGGCAGGAATGTAATGGTGGATTCTTTCCCTAAATGTAACCCACGCCCAGTGTAAGAAACTTGCTCTTTAATTGTTGTTTGAAAAGGATTCATCTGTCTCCAGTTTCTCTTATTTGTCAGAATTCAGTTTTTTTACAACCTCAATAATTTTAGGTAGTCTGGTTACAGCTGCGCCAAGCCTAAGAGTATCAGTGTGAAGTCTGGCGGGATTACCTGAAACCGTAACCCCTGCATCCACATCTTTTGTAACTCCCGATTTGGCACCTATAACAGCACCGTTATTAATCACCAAGTGCCCCCCTACGCCCACTTGACCACCAAAAACAACACCGTTACCAACCTGTGTACTTCCGGCAATACCAGTCTGAGCTGCAATAAAACACCCTTGACCTATACATACATTATGGGCTACTTGAATGAGATTGTCCAGCTTTGTGTGATTTCCTATTTTTGTACTACCAGAAACAGCTCTATCAATGGAACAATTAGAGCCTATTTCAACAAAATCTCCGATAACTACATTTCCATTCTGAGGAATTTTTTTGTGCTCACCCTTCGGATCAGGGACAAAACCAAAACCATCACTACCAATAACAGTTCCAGAATGAATAATAACACCCTGTCCGATAATTACCCCGGCAAGCAATGTTACATTAGGGTAAACAATACAATTTTCACCTAAAGCAACCATTGGCCCCAAGACAACTCCGGCACCAATTTTACAATTATTTCCAATAACACAATCTCTGTCTATAACAGCAGTTGGGCCCACTTTAACATTATCCCCCAGCTTTGCAGATTCATGAATCACTGAGGAACAGTGTATAAGATCAAAACCGGATGTTCTGTCAGGTTTAAAAATATGAAGAACTTTTCGAAAAGAATCATAAGCTTCTTTTACCAGGATAACACAATCAGCTGAAGTTTTTACAGGTTCTGCTGTTATTACTGCTTTTGCACCTGTGCTACTAAGAAAAACAAAATATTTTTTGTTTCCATAATAACAAATATCAGATTCACCTGCATCTTGAATGGAAGAAACATCTGTAATTATTGAATCAGGATTTCCTTTAATTATTTTTCCATTTAAATGATCTGCTATTATCTTAATGGTAATCGGTTTAGTCATTGCCACTCATAACCCTGTCAATTACCTTATCAGTAATGTCAACAGAAGCCTCTGCGTAAACAACCTGCCCAGCTGCTGCATCAAGAACAATTTGTAAACCATCCTCACTTGCCACATCCATAACAGCTGTATTAATAGCAGCAATAATTGGGTTAACCAACTCTTCATTTCGCCTTTCCATAAGCCCTCCTGGACCAAAAATACTGGAAAGATAGGACTCAATATGTAACTTTTTTTCTTCCAGAAGAGTTTCTTTTTCCTGCCTGCGCTCTGGACTCATCATCAGGGTTCTGGACAAATCAGCCTCAAGCTCATCTATCTCTTCCTGAAGAGAGTCAACATGAAGTTCCCATTCATCCATTTCAGTCTCAAGAAGTTCGCGGGCATCTGAAACCTCACCCAGTGATTCAAAAACAAGGTCTGAATCAAAAACAGCAATACTCTGCCCAAACAAAAGAGCTGGAAACGCCAATAAGATTACTAATTTCATTTTCACTCCAATCAGAAGGATGCACCCATCTGGAAATGTGGTTCCCATCCAGGTTCCGGCCCATCAAATCCATACGCATAATCAAGACCCATAATACCAAGCATTGGGATCTCTACTCTGATTCCTAAACCAGCTCCGCGATTTAAAGAAGAAAGATCCATATCAGACCAGCTTTCCCAGGTGCTTCCAGCATCAGTAAATACTGCCAGTTGAAGCTGATCAATTATTCTAAATCTGTATTCAGCACTGAGAATCAGCATGGTTTTACCACCAACAGTTTCAAAACCGTTAACTGCATTTATAACTCTGCTACCATAACCTCTTACACCATAAAAACCAGTTCCACCAAGCTGAAACAACTCGTAGGCAGGAGGAGTTTCCCCTCCAAAACCTGAAATGGTTCCCATTCTACCACGAAGGGTAAGGAAAAATTTCCACCAGACTGGGACATGCCATGTGGAGTCAAATAGATATTTCTGGAATCCTATGTCGCCTCCAAGAAATCCACCTGTAAGATCAAGACTAGCAGTATTCTTGGAACCCTCACCTGGGAATACCCTTCTATCCTGACTATCACGGGTAAAAGAAAGTCTTATGGAGCTATCCCACCGTGGCCAGTCTGTATCACGAAGAGTGTAATAGTAACTGTCAGGATCTTCTGTAATATCAAACACATCTACTTTCTCAAGAGTATACCTAATACTTGCTGTTGTAAAATCAACCCATGGCAAAGGTCTACCAACAAGAACAGATCCTCCTGTGCGGCGTCTGTCATACTCTGTGTAATTACTGGTGGTATGGTAAAGCTCTCCACCCAGTGTCAATGGTGTATCTCGGAACCATGGTTCTGTAAAACTTAACTTTATGTTTTGAACAGTTTTTGAAAACTCATAAGTTGTTCCCAGATTCTGACCATGCCCAAAGAAATTAGTTTCCGCAACTTCAAGATAACCGCTAAATCCGTCTGTAGCACTGTAGTTAGCCCCAATACCAAATTTACCTGTGGGTTTTTCATCCACTTCTAAAATCATGTCAACATCAGGCGAACCTTCAATTGCACGAAAATCAGGAATTACATCATTGAAATAATTCAGATAAAACACATTTCGAAGAGAACGCATAAGAGCTGATCTTCTGAATAAATCTCCTGGGACCACTGTAAGCTGCCTGCGAATAACATTATCATAAGTACGAGTATTACCCACTATTTCCACTTCGCGAATGTGGGCCCTTTCCCCTTCTTGAACAGCAAAAAGAATATTGACAACTGAGTCTGCCTCTGCTGAGGGTTCCATTATAGGTGATATGCCTGCATAGAAATAACCACGATCTTGGTATGCAGAATACAAGAATTCTAAAGTTTTATCTAGATCTTTACTAGAGTAGGAATTGCCTAATTCAACCTGGCTCATTGATAACAGTAATGAATCAGATAACTCAATATTACCACTGACAGAAACATCACCAAAAACCATATAAGAACCCTCATAAATTGAGATATCAATATGGAAGTGATTATCGTCAGGAAGAAGGTATCTACTTGTTTCAGTTATCAAAGCATCAGGGTATCCATGATTATGGTAGTATTCAATTATTTTTACTAAATCCTCTTCAAACTGAAGGGGTTTAAGCTTGCCACTTCTCCAGAAACTGTCTTGTTTCGTTTTCATTTCATCACGAAGATCCCCGTCGGAAAATGATACATTTCCTGAAAAAACAATTTCCCCTACACGAACATCAGGTCCTTCCGTACATTGAAATACCAGTGATCTTCGAGATTCTGGCCCTGGATCACTCCAACTCCAGGTAACAGTTGCAAGGTGCCTATTCTTATCAGCATACAAACTAAGGATAAGATCAACAGCCTGATCGATATCGTTAATGGAAACAGTCTGCCCAGGAAAAATGGCCAAAGTATCTAACAAGTCGTCTTCCTTCAAGGAACCAGAATTAATAAATTCAATGTTTGAAAGAATAGGATTTTCGCTAATTCTTATTAAAAAATTAGCTTGATTCTCTGTGGAATCAACCGTTACTTCAATATCAGTAAAATAACCAAGACCGAATAAATCCCTAACCCCCTGAGGTAGAGTTGAAGGGAAAAAAGCTGTACCGGCAGAAAGACCAAGTGTTCTAATTATCAGAGAGTCTGAAACATAAGTATTACCTTCCACGGTAACACTTGATACTGAAACGGAAAAAGCCATTCCAGCCAGTAAGGATACAAACAAAAGAGCTATTTTCATGTATTCACCTCCACAGCAACAATGTTAACATTAGCTTCATTCACTGAAGTAAAAGAAAGAGTATCGCCATTGCGCCTGGCACTGACTTTTCTACCTCCGGTAAGTTCACCGGAAACAAGTAAATCAGTAAGAGGATCTTCAAGAAGTCTCTGAATTGTTCTTCTCAGATGTCTTGCACCAGCTTCACGATTAAACCCGGTTTCAGTGAGAAGATCAAGAGCTTCATTTTCGATCACCAGTTTTATCTCCAACTCGCGAAGTCTTTCAAATACTTCACCGAGCTGTATTTCTACAATAGCACGAATATTCGCTAAATCAAGCGATCTATAAACAATTACACTATCAAGACGATTCATAAATTCAGGTGGAAAAACTGATTTTGCAGCGTTCATAATTGACGATGCCTGAGAATCATAGTTTTCTCTTAAAAAACCTACACTTCCACTGCCTCCTGTACTTTCTTGTGTAAGATTGCCTGTCATAATAATAATAGTATTGCTGAAATCGATTTTTCGTCCATAACCATCAGTCATGATTCCATAATCCATAACTTGAAGAAGCATATTATAAACATCAGAATGAGCTTTCTCTATTTCATCAAGAAGAACAACTGAATATGGTCTTCTGCGTACTTTCTCGGTAAGCTGCCCTCCATCATCATAACCAATATATCCAGGAGGAGCACCAACTAGTCTAGAACCTGAAAAGCCCTCTCTGTATTCTGACATATCAATTCGAATAAGAGAATTTTTATCACCAAATACCTGCTCTGCAATTATTCTGGCGGTTTCTGTTTTCCCTACTCCAGATGGTCCTAGAAACAAAAAACAACCGGTTGGCCTTCTGCTGTTTCTAAGTCCTACACGCCCCCGTCGAATTGCATTAGCTATCTGCTTAATTGCAGAATCCTGACCAATAATATTTCTAGACATTCGATCTTCAAGATCTGATAGCTGAGTGGTTTCACTTTCACCAACTCGACTCATGGGAATTCCCGTGATTTCCGCAACAACAGCTGCCACATCATTCTGAGAAATATCAACAGGAGGAAGGCTTTCTATCCAATGCCCTCTGGAATCTTCAAGTACCTTTTCTAATCTTAATACTTCCTCATTCAACTTTGATGCTTCCAGCAGATCACGTTTTTCCCCTGCTGTATCAACTTGACGCCTTAAGTCTAACAATCTGTCATGAAGTTCTATGAGAGAATCCGGAGGGTTTGACGCTCTGGCATGAGCCCGAGCACCAGCCTCATCCATAACATCAATAGCCTTATCTGGAAGATGCCTTCCACTAATATATCGATGGGCAAGAATAGCACAGTTTTTCAGGCTTTCTTTAGAATAAATAGCATTATGATGCCTCTGGTATCTATCTTTTAAACCATCAAGAATTTCCACTGTCAACTCAACTGAAGGAGGGTCTACTGAAACAGGCTGGAACCTTCGCTCAAGAGCACCGTCTTTTTCTATTTTTCTTCTGTACTCATCAAGAGTAGTGGCCCCTATACACTGAAATTCTCCCCGTGCCAAAGCTGGTTTTAAAAGATTTGCTGCATCAATGGCACCTTCAGATCCTCCAGCTCCCACAATTGAATGAATTTCATCTATGAACAGAATTATGTTGCCATCCTCATTGATTTCATGAAGAAGAGCCTTCAACCGTTCTTCAAACTGACCACGAAATTTAGTCCCTGCAAGAATCGAAGCCATATCAAGTGCCATTATTCTTTTACCATAAATGGGTAAAGGAACTCTTCCTGAAATAATTCGAAGAGCCAACCCTTCTACAATTGCAGTTTTGCCAACGCCAGGTTCGCCGATAAGAACGGGATTTGATTTTTTCCTTCGACACAAGACCTGAACAAGTCTGTCTATTTCAGTTGATCTGCCTATCACCGGATCCAGTCGGTTTTCAGAACCGAGTAAAGTAAGGTCTCGGCAAAAGAAATCAACCGCTGAAGATGTTTTAGCATCTTTGGAAGTTTTATTGTCTGCTGATGCTTTGACTCTATCCTTAAGGTTATCGTAATTAACCCCATACTGCCAGAGCAATGCAGAAGATCCACCATCTATTTTTGCTAATGCAAGAAGAAAATGAATAGTTGATATAGAATCAGCTTTTAGCCATAGAGCCTGAAGTTTTGCATCAGCAAGAACAGATCTTGAACGATGGCTCCAAGTTAAATTTATACGATCAATAGTAGTAGACATCTGCCCTATTCTTAAATTTGCCTTCAGTTGAGCATGCATTTCTGCAGTTTTTACTTTCATTTCCCTTAAAAGAAGAGCAGCTCTGGAACCGTCAACATTTAAAATAGCAAACAGAATAAATTCTGTACTGATTTCCCTTCTTCCAGAGCGGGCGGCTTCTGCTCTGGCCTCTATAAGAGCCTTTCTAGCTCGGTCAGTATGCTGTTCTGGCAAGAATGCCCCTCTCTTTCATTTGTATTACTGCTCTTTGCGTGGGAAGAATATAGCGATTCAAAGACTTCCCCAATATTTTTTCATCAGCTCTTTTTTATAATACCTGAATTTAAAAAAACTTTTCTATGGACAGCACCTGCAAGATCATGACTATGGGTAGCTAAAAGAAAAGATCTGTTGCCTTCCTCTGCAAGTTCCATAATTAGTTTTTCAACTTCCAAACTTGTTTTTGAATCCAGATTACCAGTTGGTTCATCAGCCAGTACAATCTCTGGTTTCATAATAATTGCTCTTGCAATTGCAGCTCGCTGCCTTTCACCACCTGAAACCGTTGAAGGAAAATGAGAAGATCTATGAATAATACCCACTCTTTCAAGTAGAGATTCTGCCTTTTGGGTAGCTTCTTCACTGGTTTCTCCTGCTATCAAACAAGGCATCATCACATTTTCTTTCAATGTAAACTCTTCCAATAAATGATGAAACTGAAAGACAAAACCAATCTTTCTATTTCTTAACTCAGCTCGCCTTCTACTGCTTAAACCCCATCCGTCTTCCCCACAAATAAGCACTTTTCCCTTGCAAGGTCTTTCCAGAAGCCCAAGCGCATGAAGCAAAGTGCTTTTGCCTGACCCACTTGGGCCCATAACTGCAACCACCTCACCAGTTTTGATTGAGATAGATGCCCCTTTAAGAACCTTGATAGAAGCATCAGAGCTACCATAAGAACAATGGATATCGTTTGCAGAAAGAACCAATTCGTTACTCATATCTTAAAGCTTTCGAAGGAGAACTGGATAAAGCAGAAATCGCTGGAAAAATAGAAATAACAACACAAACAAAAATAGTAGCAAAAGTTACTATCAAAGCAGTTGTCAATGGGAAAACACCAGGTAACACATCAATCCAATACACTGTTCCGTCCAGTTTTATAGGAAAATATCTGTTAACTACAAAAATCGAAATCCACGAAAAAATAAAACCAAAACCAGCCCCTGTGCCCCCCAGCAAAAGTCCCCTAAGAAGAGAAACTGAAAATACGGCATTAGGCGTAAGGCCCATAGCTCTCATTACTCCAATATCCCGTCTGTGTTCCATTGCAATCATTGTAAGGGCACTGGAAAGATTAAGCAGAGCAACAACTGTTATCAAAGCCAGTACAATTGTCATGGCAATTCTTTCAAGCCCAAGAGCTTTAAAAAGATTGCCATGAAAAGACAGATAAGGAATGCAACTCATGTATACCGGCCAGCCTCCTCCAACATATTCTTGGTAAAGAGCAGAATTCAATAACTCTGCGGCTTCAACAGGATCCTCACCTGTATTAACATAACCACCAAGACTTGTTAACTGGTCTGGAGCTCGGAAAATACCTCGTGCTGTATTCAGAGGAACAACAATCAATGAGCTATTGTATTCTTCTATTCCAAAATCACCAACACTATCAATGATCAGAGTAGCTATTGTATCAACAAGAACACGCCCCATACCGGAAATTTCCACACCGGCTGTAGAAGCAATTCTGATTTCATCCCCTGCTGTTACACCAAGCTCTCGGGCAATATCTTTACCTATAATCAACTCTGTACCAGTAACTCCTCTAACCATGGCACCAGAAACAGTGCCTGGGGCACCGCTTACTACAGCAGGTTTTTCTAAAATACCCTGAATAACTGAAATCTGGGGAATCTCATCTGCAATTGACTGCACCACACCCAGATCAAAATCATCCATATATGTGCCACCTGGCACGTATATGTGTAAAGGAGGATTCATTTTGGTAAGGCCTGTTGTTATGGCTTCAGTAAAACCACCCATAAAAGCTTGAAGAATAATCAGTGAGGTAACACCAATAGCGATACCTGCCATTGATAAAATACTGACCATTCTTACAACTGTGGAATTAGCATTGCTCCAAACATGTCGTCGAGCAAGAGCCCATAAAAGTTTCTGTTTCATTGCCCCTGTCGAAGATGAGGAAACAAAATGGTATCACGGATAGACCTTGCATCAGTAAGCACCATTACTAATCTGTCCACACCAATACCAAGCCCACCTGTAGGTGGCATTCCAACTTCAAGAGCATAAAGAAATTCCTGGTCAACAACACCTTTGCGAATCTTACTAAGCAATGCCTGGGTTTCAAGTACTTGCCTTTGGTAAACTGGGTCATTCTGTTCACTGAAAGAGTTAGCGAGCTCAAGCCCGGCAATAAATGCTTCAAATCTTTCTGTAATTCTAGGATCGTCAGTTTTTTGCTTAGCAAGAGGAGATAACTCCACAGGATAATCAACAACAAAACTAGGCTGAATAAGACTTGGGGTTACATAATGATCAAAAAGCTTATCAAGCAAAGTTGGTCTATCCTTGATTTCATCTCCCAGCCCAAGTTTAGCAGCAAGAGCTGTTAGTTTTTCCGTATCCCAATCAAACAAATCTTCACCACTCTTTTCGTGAAGTGTTGGGACGAAAGGAATTCTTTGGAATGGAGGAGTAAGATCTATATCAAATTCACCGAATTTAACAACAGGGCCAACATTGGCAGCTTTTGCTGCAACTTGAACAATATCTTCAAATCTTTTCATCATTCCATTGTAATCAGTCCATGCTTCATACAATTCCAGCTGGGTAAATTCAGGACTGTGAGTCCTATCAACACCCTCATTACGGAAATCTTTTCCTATTTCATAAACTCTGTGCATTCCCCCGGTTACAAGCCTTTTCAAATAAAGCTCTGTTGCTATTCTTAAATAACAATCTTCGTCCATGGAATTGTAAAAACTTACGAAAGGATCAGCCGCTGCACCGCCGTATATTTGTTGTAATACAGGGGTTTCAACCTCAAGAAAATCATCAGTATCAAGGTAGTTTCTCATTGCGGATATTATTTTGCTTCTAGCGATAAATCTGTTTTTTGACTCTTCGTTTAACATAAGATCAATACATCTGTGTCTATAAACAAAGTCTGGATCACTCACCGCATCATGAACTTCTCCATCAGCATCTGTCTTCACCACAGGCATAGGTCGAACTGCCTTGGCCAAAAGAAGAAGTAAGCTAACTCGCACGGACAATTCACCTGTTCTTGTAACAAATTGATTACCACTAACCCATATAATATCGCCTAAATCAAGATTACCTAATAAATCCCAAGACTCTTCGCTCAGATTCTTTTTGTTAATAAATAACTGAATTCTGCCTGTTGGATCTGTGATATCGCAGAAAACAGTTTTCCCATGTTTCCTTTTGGCCATAACTCTACCACTGGTAGCCATTATGTTTTCAGTTTCTCCTGCAGCTCGAAGTGTTTCGATAGGAAGTCTATCTGGTGTCTGCGGTGGATAAGCATCTAAACCCATCTCTTTTATAGCAGATAGTTTTTCAAGTCTATTGTTTATGAATTCATTTTCTTCAATTGCCATTTTACTTACTCTTTCTTAAATAATCTTCTATAAATTCCTGAATATTTCCTCCAAGAAAACCTTCAACATCTGAAATTTCATTACCTGTTCTATGGTCTTTTACCATCTGATAAGGATGAAGAACATAAGAGCGTATCTGATGCCCCCAAGAAACATCACTCTTGGTGTTTTCAAGCTTCTCTCGCTCTTTTCGTCGTTTTTCTTCTTCCAGTTCATACATTCTTGCACGAAGTACTTTCCAGGCAAGTTCACGATTTCTGTGCTGACTTCTTTCGTTCTGACATGAAACAGCAATACCTGTAGGAAGGTGGGTTAATCTAACAGCACTTGATGTTTTATTAATGTGCTGCCCCCCTGCTCCACTGGCTCTAAAAACATCTGTTCTAACATCATCTGGATCTATATCTACCTGAATGGAATCATCCAGATCAGGCAGTGGGAAAACAGATGCGAAACTGGTATGCCTTCTATTACTTGGGTCAAAAGGGCTACGCCGCACAAGCCTGTGTATTCCCTTCTCTGCCAAAAGGTAACCAAAAGCATACGATCCCTTTATGGAAAGAACTGCTTCTCGCATTCCCACAGTATCACCTGGAGATGTATCAAGAATTGTTACTTCAAACCCCTGTTTTTCTGCCCAGTAGATGTACATTTTCATTAACATCTCTGTCCAGTCATGGCTATCCACGCCACCGGCACCGGAGCGAACTGTAAGAATACAATCAGAAGCATCATGCTTCCCAGATAACATCTGACGAAATTCTAGCTGATCCAAAGTTTTAACCACTTCACCTAAACGAATCTGAGCATCGGTTCGAATACCAATATCATCTTCTAACTCAAGTAACTCCAGAGCAGCTTCCAAATCTTCTATTTTAACTGAAAGTTTACCTAACGGATCAGACCAGTTCTGAATTTTTTTTAGTTTTGAAATTACCTCAAGAGCCTTGTTTCTGTTGTTCCAGAAACCCTCTTTGGTCATCTCTATTTCTAATTCTTTTTCTTCTTTTAAAAGCGTAACAAGGTCAAAGACGCTCCTTGAGCAGTTGAGTGCGCTCTTCTGCCCCACGGATCTCCGTGACAAGCTCTGCGTGTGTCATTCTTCCTCCTATAGCAGTTGATTAGTCAGGGCGAATATAATAAATTCGCCCTGAAACTGCCGATTAAGATCCTGTACTATTCCTGCCTAACAATAACAAAGTCAGCTATATCTGAAGACATTTCCTCATCTTCGCCAAGAACTGTTACTGTAAGAATAGATTCAGAGGAAAGCTGATCAAGAATACCTGAGTAATAGTCGCTATGAAAACTTCCGCAGACAAACATCACTGATTCGTCACCGATGGACTGGGCCATCACAGCATCTTTAAGAAGCTGTGCCCTGTAAAGATTCTCTGGAGCAACCGGCATTCCATGCATCTGATCTCCAATTGATTCCATGGTTGCCAAAAACATCTCTTTATAAAGAACATTTGAAGAATCTACTGATAAGTCTTCAAAACCTGGTTCGCCAAGAACAGCTTCAAAACCACCTCGTGCAACCATTGCAGCATTCATTCTTGGAACATTTGCAGCGATCACAGAAAAGCCATTATCCTTGGCATAATTTACCATAGGCGCATAATCAGTTAAATAGTTACCCCAAGGGCGTGATTCCGCTAGAAATTCCTCTTCGGTGATATCCCCTGCAAGAAACGAATCAAGCAAAGATTGTACATCTGTCTCAAACATCTCAAGAGCAAGAGATCTTTGATCGGAAGCAAGAGACTTCCATAAAAACAGTTCCCATTCGTGAGCAAAAGAATCATCATGTTTTTCCCCAACAAAAACAATATGAGCCTGGTTCAATGTCTCTAGCATTTCATCAACAGTAACCACATTGTCTCCATTATAAACTATGCCATCTGGCACCGATACAAGAGCACACATCATCATGAACAACACCATATTTCCTCCTTATACGAAATCCCATTATTTCTCATGCAAAAAATCAAAAATTTCCAGACCGCAAACATTAGTTAACCATTTGTTTCAGCAATCTTTTCCTTTTCAATCTTCTACCCACTTTTAAGAGTTCAAAGACCATAAGAAAAATTGAAGTAGAACCTGCGATACATAACCAGTCGTTTAACCCGAGAGGTGCGAAGTATAAAAATCCAGCCATAACTGGAATATTTACGAAAAGAAGAATCATAAATATAGAACCTGCGATTGACCAAAGCAGTATCCGGTTTGTGAAAAAATTCCTGTTAAAAATTGAACTGTAATAAAATCTTCTTGAAAGAACATTCACAAACTGACAGAATGCAATTGTGAGATAAGCCAAAGTTGTTGCTCTGAAGTAATCAACCGAAGAAACTTCACCTATAAAAGAGAGGCCCTGGCGGAACCCGCTGAAAGCAAAATTACCAAAAGCCAGTAACCCTATCAGCCCACCCAACAAAAGCACTTCCAAAGAAGTCTCTTTATTCATAATATGAGCTTTAAGATCACGGGGAGCTTCCTTCATAATACTTTTAGAAGATGGATCAAATGTAAGGAAAGTAAGAGGTAAAACTTCTGCAAGAAGGTCAATTGCAAGAATCTGGATTGCAAGAATCGGAATAGCCCAGTCACCCATGGCAACAGCAATCAAACCCAAAATAACAACACCAAGTTCAGCTGCATTAGTAGTCATAGAAGCTAACACTGTTTTCTTCAGATTAGTATAAATAGTACGGCCCTCTTGAACTGCATAAACAAGTGAGGTAAAGCTATCATCTAAAAGAATAAGTTCAGCAGCTTCCTTAGATACATCGGTACCTGTAATTCCCATGGCAACACCTATGTTTGCTTTTTTCAAAGCTGGTGCATCATTAACCCCATCCCCGGTAACTGCAACAATTTCACCCTGTTCTTCCAACAGTGTAACTATACGAAGCTTGTGCTCGGGGTTAACTCGACTGAAAACAATTGCTTTACCCCCAGCAAGTATTTCATTAAGTTTTACATCATCCATTTCCTCAAGATTTGCACCTGTATAAACAAGAGGATCACCATCTTGAGAAAGGCCAATCTCTCGACCAATAGCCTTTGCTGTAATGGCATGATCACCGGTCATAATAATAACCCTGATCTTGGCCTCATGGCAGGAAGCAATTGCCTCTTTTACACCCTCTTTAGGTGGATCCATCATGAAAACAAGCCCAAGAAAAACAACATCCTTTTCAACAGTTTCCATGATATAATCAGTGCCATCATTCTCTAGTGGCCTGAAAGCAATAGCAAGCACTCGAAGCGCTTTGTCAGAGTACTCTTCATTTAATCTTGTTATCTCTTCAATGTCTTTTTCTGTAATAGGAACTGATTTTCCATCACGATAAATAAATTTGCTTACTGAAAGAACACTTCCAGTTGCACCCTTCATAGCCAGCTGATGTTTATCACCAAACAACCTGACAGAGCTCATTCTTTTACGCTCTGAGTCAAATGGAAATTCCTTGATTTCAGGATTTTCTTGATCCTCTGTAGGGCTTCTTGTTCCCACCTTGGTGGACAAAGTAATAAGAGCTGCCTCGGTTGGGTCTCCAATAGGATACCAGCTGAGATGATCAGTGTCGGGTTGATGAATTTCTGCATTGGAAGCCATGGTTCCAGCGTCAAGCATAATTTCCATGTTGTTGATTTGATCTTGATTCAACTTTGTACCATCCAAGTGATGTATACTTCCTTCAGGCTTGTATCCCAGCCCTTTCACTTTGTATTCAGCACCGTTGAACCATAAACCTGTAACTGTCATTTCATTCTTCGTGAGAGTACCAGTTTTGTCTGTACAGATAACAGAAGTTGACCCAAGAGTTTCCACACTGGGAAGGCTTTTTACAACTACTTTTCTTTCTGCCAACCTTTTACTTGCGGCACTGAGTGCAACCGTTACCTGTGCAGGAAGAGCCTGGGGAACAGAAGCAACTGCAATTCCCAGAGCATAGATAAGACTATTAATCACAGTAAAGCCCTGGTTAACCCCTACAAAAAACAGCACTGCACTTAAAAACACAACAACAGCTGTAAGCCATTTTGCTAGAACATTCAATTCCATCTGAAGTGGTGACATTGCAGTTACTGTATCAGAAGCCATACAGGCAATCTTGCCCATTTCAGTATTCTTTCCAGTGCGAACAACAACTCCCCTGGCACTGCCTGTTGCAACAGTTGTGCCGGTGAATGCCATATTATGTCTGTCAGCAAGAATTACATCTCCATCAAGTGCCTCAGTATCTTTTTCTTGGGGCATTGATTCACCGGTAAGGGAGAAATCATTTGTTCGAAGATTGTAAGCTTCAAGCAATCTGATATCTGCAGGTATTTTGTCTCCGGCTTCCACTTCCACAATGTCACCTGGAACGAGATCAGATTGTGGTATCTCACTAAGCTGACCGTTAACAATTACTTTAGCAGGTGATTTAATCAGAGCTTTTAGCTTTTCAAGTATTCTGCCAGCTTTGTATTCCTGTACAAATCCAATTACAGCATTTACAAAAACAATTATAAACATCACAGCGCCATCCTGATAACTTCCCACTGCAATGGAAATAATACCCGCAACAATCAAAACAATAACAAGCAACTCTTTGAACTGTGAAAGAAATACCAGCCACTTTGGAACAGGTTTCTCTACAATTATTTCGTTGGAACCAAATTCTTTTCTGTAAGCCGTTGCCACCTCTCGGGAAAGGCCATCTCTGCTGGAATTAAGTTCTTTAAGAACTTCAGCAGGTGTTAGTTTGTAATAATCTGTTTGCTTCAATGTTAATCCTTATGGTATTTGTAAGACTATTTATTCTCTATTATTCTTCTTTTCATTCTTTTAAATCGGAATACGCCCACTACAAGCAAAAACAAACTGAAACAGACAAAAATAACACCTATTGTTATGTTATACATACTTGCTGAAAAAAGCTTTACAAGAGTAGCACCAGTTGCAAACAACATAATTGCTGTTCGCACATATGCAAGAAAAGTTCGCTCATTAGCAAGAGATGTTCTTTCCCCGGCTAACCTATCTCTTTCAGATGAATCAAATTGGTTTGTAGTATTTTCAGTGTTAGAACTCAAGAATCCCCTGCTTCAGAAAAAGTGTTTATCATATATTCACCATGCATTGAGTATACTTCATGGTGAGCAAAATGGTCATAGCTCTATAAAATTCCAATAAAGCTATGTAATATATTCAATTGACAATTCATGATTTTAAAAACCCTTTTTTTGAAAGAATTCTGTGAATAAGTTTATGAGTCTTCGGGTATACCTATACATCATTCTTCTTGCTGGTCTGTGGGGATCTTCATTCTTTTTTATTAAACTTGCCTTGTTACAAATTACTCCTCTCACAATTGTTTTAATCAGAGTGGGAATATCTGCAATAATTCTTAATATCATAGTTTTAGTTTCCGGCAAAAAGATACCTCGTTCCCCAAAGGTCTGGGTCTCCTTCTTTTTCATGGGTGCTCTGAACAATCTGATTCCATTCAGTCTCATAATATGGGGGCAGCAATTTGTGGAAAGCAGCACTGCCTCTATTCTAAATGCTTCAGCACCTGTTTTCAGTGTAATTCTTGCTCATTACCTTACAACAGAAGAAAGAATGACTCCTATCAGAGTAATTGGAGTTATTCTTGGACTCACCGGCGTAAGCATCCTTATTGGTTTTAGTGGAATTCAGATTTCGGGAATGAAGTTACTTGGTCAAGTTGCCATGCTGGGAGCTGCTCTTTGTTATGCCCTATCTGCCATTTACGGAAGACGATTCCGAGGAGAATCCCCCATAGTAGTAGCATCAGGTGTTCTTACAGGAGCAACAGTAATGATGATTCCTGTTGTGTTTCTGTTTGAGCAACCACTTTCACTCTCACCAGACACAACAACAATAACTGCACTTGCTGGGCTGACACTGCTCAGTACTACTCTTGCTTATGTTTTCTATTTTAAAACTCTGTCTCTCACAGGCCCTACAAACCTGCTTCTAGTCACATTCCTCATCCCGATTGTTGCAGTTTTTCTAGGTGTTGTCGTTCTTGGTGAAAGCCTTGGGTTGAATGTAATAATCGGAATGATATTCATATTTGCAGCTCTTGTTGTAACCGATGGAAGGGTATTCAAAAATCGTTGAGTTACCGGCAACAAATTAAAACAACTGCTCACCTTGAACCAAAGCTATAAGTGGTACAACCTCAACCCGGTTGTTCAAACGGAATCTTTTTGTACCTGGATATACAATTACAAGTTTTTCAAGATTTAAATCTTCAAGCGCAATTCGAATGGAAGGTGTGATTTTAGGAGTATCAGTTCTCTTGCATTCAATACCAAACAAATTTCCGTTTTTCTCTAGAATCAGATCAACCTCTGCACCTTGATGGGTTGACCAAAAATAGGCTTCTTCATACTGGGATACTGCAAGAATTTGCTCTATTACAAGTCCTTCCCAGGAAGCTCCAACTTTGGGGTGAATAAGAAGTTCTCTTAATGATGAGATACTAAATAATCTGTGTAGCAACCCCGTATCACGAATATAAATTTTGGGAGTTTTGACCTGTCTTTTTTTTATGTTAGCATAGTATGGTTTCAATTGTCGAACCATAAATGCATCTGTGAGTAAATCCAGATAGCGTCTGGTGGTGTTTTGACTAACTCCAAGAGCTTTTGCAGGAGCAGCTGCATTCCAGTTTTGACCATGATAATGAGCAAGCATTCTCCAGAATCTACCTAGAGCTGATGCTGAAATTTGTACACCCCACTGAGGGAAATCCCTTTCTAATAGGGTTTGAATAAAACTATCGCGCCAAACGATACTATCAAAAATATTGTCTGCAAGAAACGACCTGGGAAATCCTCCACGAAGCCATAGAGCTTGTAGATTATCTTTGCCAATTTCCTCTAAAGTAAAACCAGCTATTTTAATAATTTCTATTCTACCTGCAAGACTTTCAGAGGTTTGTCGAAGAAGAGTACCAGATGCACTTCCTAAAATAAGAAACTTAGCTGAATTATCATCTCTGTCAACCAAAAATCTAATTACATTAAACAGATCTGGGTGTTTTTGCACTTCATCGATTACAATTAACCCATTTAAAAGAGACAGTGCAGTTACCGGTTCACTGAGCCTTTGAAGATCAAGCGGATTCTCTAAATCGAAGTAATTAGCTGATTCTGGTGAAAGAAATGTTCTAGCAAGTGTAGTTTTCCCAGTTTGACGAGCACCTGAAAGCAATACTACCCTGCTTCTTCCCAATGCCGATTCAATTCTATTTCTTAGTTTTACTCTTTTAATCATAACTAAAAATACCATGAAAATAGCACATGTCAAGTGCTATTTTCATGGTGTTTTGGTTTGTTTCTACTCAAACCTATATGTGCTTGTACTTTTATCTCCACTTTTTTTGATAAGCTGATTTTCTACAGCATACTTTAAGTCTCGACTAGCAGTTGCTGAAGAGATCTCTCTAAAATTTCTTAGATATTCCTTGCGGGTAAAACATTCTTCCTTAATGATTGTCTTAAACAAATCAATTCTATCGATTTTTGTTAGATTTACATTATTGCTATTAAGTAATTCTTTAAGAGATTCAAGAATGATTTCGAGCATGAATTCAATAAAAACTGTTGCCTCACCCATATCATCTGATTTTCCCAGTGCTTCATAATATTTTGCCTGACGCTCTTTTATCAAAGTCTCAACTGGCAAGAATTCAAATACAGGGTAAACACTCTTTAAAATTAAGGTTTGCCACAATCGCCCCATTCTACCGTTCCCATCCATGAACGGATGAATGAACTCCAATTCATAATGAAATACACAACTTTTAAGTAACAGTAAGTCGTTGTCCTTTTTTAGATAGGTAAATAAGTCATTCATTAGTGCTTTGAGCATATGAGCTGGTGGTGCAATGTGAGTAACTTCAGAGCCTTTAGCAATTCCAACAGATTTATTTCTTAACTTGCCTGGTGATTCTATAAGTCCGTCCATAAACATTCCATGAGCCTTGCAAAAAGAATTAAAACCATAGGGGTTTAGTTTATATAAGTAATCATAAACAGCTATTGCATTTTTAACTTCTAAGATGTCTTTCTTAGGGGCAAATACTCGCTTATTTTCAACGATTGCAGTAATTTGCTCAATCGATAATGTATTACCCTCTATTTCCAGTGAAGAATGAATAGTTTTTATCCTGTTCTTTTTTCTTAATTCAATAGGAGGTTTGTTTAAATGCGCTGAATTAACCTCACCTATTCTTTCAGAAATCAAAGCTACTAAGTTTAATATTTTACCAGTTATGTTGTAAGGTGGTTTCATAAATCATCCGATCATTGATAGTATCATTTGATACTATCAATGATAAAGCTTCTTTGATGATTTGCCAAGAACTGGATTTAACTCACACTATTCTATTCCCTTTTACTGCCGTTACTAGTGATCATTTCTTCAAGCTGTTTTAGTTCAATTAAGTCTTCTTTATCAGCAGCTTGAGCCTCATAAGTATTTCGTTTTTTACTAAAATCACTATATATTTCTTTTACCTTTTCTTTCATCAATTTGTTACTAACATTTCCCTTGGTATTTAACAATGGCTTATTGTTAAACTCCAGCAATTTATCTACATTTTCAGTCCAAAACTTCATGGTAAGATCTTGGTGATCCATCACTCGTAATTCAGCTGATTCCAAAAAGATTACAACAAGACGATTAAGAACGTCTATTTCTTGTTTGGTAAGATAGTTCTTTGCAACAAAAATATCCTGTTTCCTTACTTTATTACCCTTCCAATTGCTAAGAGCCATATTGAGCTTACTAGCATCAGCCCTGGAAACAATTATCTCTGCTGCTGTTTTTTTACAAACCGCATACAACAATTTATTCTGAGTTTCGGCAAAAAACATCTGTGTAGATTTATCTGATTTATCATAATCATTACTGAGGGCGAAAAGCTCTCGAATTTTTTGATAAAAGCGCTTCTCCGAGGCTCGAATCTCTCTAATTCGTTCAAGCAATTCATCAAAGTAATCAGGTCTTCCGTCTGGGTTTTTTAATCGTTTTTCATCTACCAAAAAGCCTTTAACAAGATACTCCTTCAAATGTTGATTTGCCCATATCCTAAATTGTGTACCTCGCTTACTTCGTACCCTAAAGCCAATGGCTAAAATCATTTCCAAAGAATAAAAAGTAACACTATATTCCTTACCATCAGTGGCAGTTGTTAAGTAATCCTTAACAACTGAAATTCGCTCTAATTCACCTTCATTCAATATGTTAGATATATGCATGCTAACATTCGGAATCGAGGTGTCAAAAAGTTCTGCTAACTGATTCTGATTCATCCAAACCATTCCGTCTTTGGCATAAAGGGAAACCGACGCTTTCCCATCAACTGAGTTATAGATTATCATGTTTTTCTTATCTCTTGGCATGGTACTGTCTCTCTGAATAGTGCTCTTTTTTCATCAAATTTACGCAGTTTATTATACAACAACTTCTTCTACTATATCCTGCATATTCGGGTTTAGCAATACCTTTAAATGGTAATTCAAATTTCTAATTCTACTGTAACAACTGTAAGCCTGAATGATTTTATCTTTACTGCTGTAGCAAAGTAGTTTTCCTGAAACTATATTAGCCTCTATGTTTGAAAAAATACTAATTTCTCTTCTTGAAATAAAAGAAGTGGTAAGCATTCATCCTGTATTTGGTGTTGGAATCTTGCTTGTGGGCAGTTTTTTCTTAGGAAGACTGGCCTTCAAGGTGGGTATTCCAGCTATTACCGGGTTTATTGTTGCCGGTATGATTCTTGGTCCATCCATCACCGGTTTGGTTCACACTGATCTTCATGACGAACTTGGCATTATCACCGAGGTGGCTCTTGCTGTTATTGCTTTGGTCATTGGAAGCGAATTCAGCCTTGTTAAACTTCGCCGCACGGGAAAAGCCGTTGTAATTATCACCCTTGTTCAAATGTTTTTATCCTTCGGAGCTGTAACTGCTGTTTTGTGGCTAACTGGGCTTATGCCACTAGCTGCAGCTGCTCTTCTTGGCGCTGTTGCTTCTGCAACTGCTCCTGCTGCGACTGTAGCTATTGTTCGTGATCTAAAAGCAAGAGGTCCATTTGTAGATCATCTGTACGGCGTTGTTGCCCTTGACGATGCTGGAAGCGTACTTTTATTTAGTATTGTCGCCGCTTTTGCAGGGGCAAGTTTCACCGGTGGTGAAACAGATATTATGCATTCTGTAATGCATGCTGTAAGAGAGATAGGCGGCTCTGTAATTCTTGGTGCTGTCACCGGGTGGCTTATTCATGTTTCCACTTCAGGTCGAGGTCGAACTAATGAAGTTTACATTGTTAGCCTTGGTCTAATTTTTCTTCTTACTGCCATTGCAACCACATTTGGATTATCCGCTCTTCTTGCAGGTATGACAGCTGGTGCAGTTCTTGCAAACATGGGCAGAGGTGCATTCCGAGTTATTTCTTCACTTGAACAGTTATCTCCCCCACTTTATGCAACCTTCTTTGCCATTGCTGGAACCGAACTCAGCTTTAGCATTTTCTCTGATAGCAAGATTGTACTTATGGGTTTTCTCTTCATCCTTACTAGAGCGGCTGGTAAATACTACGGAGTCTGGGCTGGTGCAAAAATTGCCGGATCAAACAAACTTATACAAAAATACCTTGGGCTCGCCATGCTACCACAGGCAGGTGTAGCTATTGGCCTTGCTTTGTATATTCAAGCTGCTCCATTTTTTGCAGGCCACCAAGATCTTGCTGCAACCATGGTAAGTATTGTTCTTATGAGTGTTTTTGTTAACGAACTTGCAGGGCCTCCAATTTCAAAATATGCCGTTGTAAACGGCGCAACTCTTTGAGGTCGGTTATGAAAATTTCTTCCATTCTAGACATGTCAGGTTGCAAAAATAAACTTTCTGCTTCAAATAAGAATGATACTTTACATATTATGGCAGAATTGCTTTCAAAAAATACAGCATCTGGAACAGAAAATACAAAATCACTTTTTGAGGGAATGTTGCAGCGAGAGGAACTTGGATCAACTGGAATGGGTAATGGAATAGCAATCCCTCATTGCCGGTTACCTGGAATGAAAAGATTTGCACTGGCACTCTCAGTTTGTGACAAAGGCATACCATGGGATTCTATAGACGGCCGCAGTGTGCACATAATCTGCGCAATTGCAGGCCCTGAAAATGGTACTGAAGAGCATTTGAGGTTGCTTGCTGGAGCAGCAAGAGTTTTGAGTAACAGCAAAGCAAGATATGAACTGCTCAATAGTCAGACAGACTTTGCCATGCGAGAAACCTTTCTTTACCATCTTTCACCTGTTACATCCAAGCACAGCAAAAAAGGAAGAAAAAAACTGTTGCTTATGGTTCTTCAAGAAGAAAAAGTATATAATGATGTAATGGAATTGTTTCTGGAAATGGGTTTAGAGGGCGCAGTTACAATAAATTCTGATATGATGGGTCCCATGCTTTCCAATGTTCCAATTTTTGCAGGATTTATGGATGTGCTTGGACGCAGCAGACCTGAACCTAGAATATTACTAACTCTTATTCCAGATGAAACAATAGATAATACCGTAACCGCCGTTGAAGAAATCACCGGCGACCTAGATAACCACCGTGGAGCCTGTATAATAATACTGGATACAGTATCAATTAGAGGAAGCCTGGAGACCTTGTGAAAGGATTTGATATGAGCGATCTTTCGTCAAAGATGAATGAACTTTTTGGTAGGGTTGAGCGTAACAACCTCTGGCGACAGAGAGAATGTATAAACTTAATCCCTAGTGAAAACACCCCAAGTCCACTTGTAAAAATCTGTGAAATGTGCGACCCTGCGGGAAGATATGCTGAACACCGCACCATGAAAGGTAAAGAAGTTTACTTCTATCATGGAACTGATTTTATCAAAGACATAGAGATTGAAGCCCAGGAGGCTTTATGCGAATACTTCGGCTGCTCTGAAGCAGAACTGCGCCCTGTAACCGGGCAGATGTCAAACGAAATCGTTTTTAAAGCTGTTACAAAGTTTGTTAACAGAAAATCCCCTAAGGGTACATTCAGAAAACTTCACACTGTTATGAACAATGACCTTGGTAAAGGTGGGCATCTTTCAAGTCAGCCAATGGGTGCTTTGTTTAATTTTGTGGAGATTAACCCAGAAACAGGAAAAGAAAACTGTGTAAACTTTCCTGTATTGGCTGATAATCCATACAAAATTGACGAAGAAAAAATGATCGAACTTCTAGATCAGCACAAACCTGAACTTGTAGTATTCGGTAAAAGCATGTTCCTGTACCCTGAGCCTGTTAAGAAATTTACAGACCACATAAAAGACTGGGAAAACAGACCTGTTGTAATGTATGACATGGCTCATGTATTCGGTCTTTATGGTGCTTTTCAAGCCCCATTAGCAGATGGTGCTGATCTTATTACAGGTTCAACACACAAGACATTTTTCGGCCCTCAGCGTGGTGCAATCGTAAGCAACATGGCTAAAAAGACCCACTTCAGAAAACTCTGGTTAGATATAAAGAGCAGAGCATTCCCAGGTTCAACATCAAATCATCACTTAGCAACACTTCTTGGTCTGCTTGTAGCAACCCATGAAATGAATGCTTTTAAAGATGAGTATCAGCAAAAAGTTCTTTCAAATGCACGTGCTTTTGCACAGCAGCTTGCTGATAATGGTCTTAAGGTTGAAGGCGATCCAGCTGATGGTTATACCCATACACATCAGGTTGTTCTTCGGGTAAGTGATCACGGTGACGGGGCAGCTATTGCAGACAGGCTTCAGGAAAACAACATTATTGTTAATTATCAGGCATTGCCTGATGATGACACATTCCTCACATCCAGTGGAATCCGTACCGGTGTCAGCGAAATGACAAGATATGGAATGAATGAAGAGGATTTTGGTGAGCTTGCTGAGTTAATGGCAAGAGTAATTATCAAAAACGAGAATGTAGGATCAGAAGTCACCGCATTCAGACAGAAATTTATGGATATGCGTTATACTCTTCCACTTGATGAAAGCATCGGCCTTGCTTCAAAAGCTATGGCAAGTTCATTCCCAACAAGTGACTATGTGAAAATGTTTGCTGATAATCTGTCAAACCTGAGCCGGTAAATACAGTTACCCATTTGTATCCGCCGATATCAGGTTATTGATATCGGCGGTTTTCTTTACTGAAAGGATATTACAATGACAACACTACTATTGATTATTCTCACAAGTTTTTCTCCTGGAAAAGGCGATACCGGGCTGGGATTAATAGCAGGAAACCCATCTGGTCTTTCTTACAAATATTTTCTCAGTACCACAAAAGCAATTGATGTTGCCGCAGCATGGAGTTTTTCAGATGACTGGATGATGGTGCACAGCAATTACCTCTGGCACAATTTCGGTGATATTGAAGTAAGCAAAGGGCAGCTCCCATGGTATTATGGATTAGGTGGATGGGTAGCCTTTGGTGATAACTTGGTAGCAGGTGGTAGATTTCCAGTAGGTCTTGATTATCTGTTTGCAAATAATGATGTTGATATTTTCTTGGAAGTTGCAGCAGGTATCTCTGTTATACCTGACACTGAATTCTATCTTGATGCAGCAATAGGAGCCAGATTCTTTTTCTAACAGAGTTAAAATTCAGGAGAAAATAAGATTATTTCAGCGGAAGCTTTTCATGTTTTTGTAAATGCAGTACTGCTTCTTCAGCTCTTTTTATTCTGGTTTCAACTTTTTTCCCATCTCCAACCCAAGTCATAAATTGTTTCCTATATGAAGGAGATAATTCAGCGAAAAATATTGAAGCTTCAGTATTATCATCAAGCAGAGACTCTAACTCAGCAGGCATTCCGACTTGTACCGGTTTTAAGTACCACATTCCATTTTCCCTTGCCGCTTTTATAGATTCAAATCCCGCATCGGTGATTTCTCCTGATCTAATCATGGATAGAGCCCTTTCCCTATTCACATCAGACCATCTGCTTATACCTTTTCTTGGTGTAAATTTTCTAGCAAAACTGTCACCATCAATGGATTTAACCAGACTGTCAATCCAACCGAAACAAATAGCAATTTCAACAGAAGAATCATATTCAATACAATCTTTTCCAGTATGTTTCTTCCAAAACAAAAGCCATATTTCGGTGGCAGTACTGTGATAAAGTTCCAACCATTTTCTCCAGTATTCAGGGGATTCCGCAAAAAATGTCTGCATGTGTTATATCCTTTCTTGAACCATCACAATAACAAAAAGCTCCGGCTTTTGCCAGAGCTTTTTAAGCAAAAATAAATTACCAGAGAAAATTAGTTATTCTTTTTCTAAGAGAAACCTCTACAGCGGAACGATCCCAATCTGTAGGTCGAACGATTTTTTCTTCAGGAACAACCAAAGAACCCACATAACTTGCATCGTCATAAACTCTACTGATTTGTGCAGCTATCTCTGCAATATCTCCTTCAGAAACAATTCCGTTTGAAGTAGCTTTATAGAATTGAACTGTGACTCGAATTGGAAATCTATCATCACGAACAATTGGCAAGCCTGCAATTTCTCTAAAAGGACCTTCCAGTTCGCCATGACCAATTACTGCTGATTCAACATCTGAATACTCGCCCTCTTGAATACATCCTGATATCATCATGTCGTCACATTCAAACCACAAATTGGCTCTTTCTTTTTGTTTTAAAGGAATCTGAATAAGCATGACCATGTTCAGACCCTCTTCCCCGGCTGCTTCCATATAATCAGATGTAAGCTCACTAAGATTCTCGGGGTTATCCAAAAAGTCTGATATTCTTGAACCGGTTAAACTGGCTCGTTCACCATCCTCATTGAAATACAATCTCTGACCCCATGAATAATAATCAGCATTATACTCTGAACTGTTATCAATAATGGTAGCACTAGTGCCCTCTCTAGTTGCAAGAATTGCAAGTACTGCTGGACTTCCCTCGTAACTCTGATAATTATAAAGAACCGGATTAAATGTGGCAATTCCATCGTCTTCAATTGGCAGAAAAACAGCCTGGGCACTGACAAGAACAACACTGTCTCTTTCAGCAAGAAGGCTATTCACCCTACCACCCCAACTATTTCCATCGTGAAGATAGTCTCTGATGTTGTCTACATAATCAGTCAAGCTAACGGATTCCAGATCATTTCCACTTTCATTTCCTGTGAGAAGAAAAAAGTCATCTGGATTCATATCAGCAGTGATATCATGAAAATTTGGAAATCGAATCACCGGCATACAGGTAAGCATCTCGGAATCTCTGGGACCATGATGAACCTGAATTGTCATATCCGAAATGTTAGGTCCCCAGCAAGAGCCTTCGTATCGACCGGTATCCTCCCATGTGATATTTACAATATCAAGGCCATATTGGGATGCTATATTTATGGTTTTGTTATTCCAAACCATGGCTGCTGTATTACTCACAGCTGATTCAAATGATTCAGATGCCAAAAGTACTGCGGTCATTAAAAATATCACTACTGTTGCTTTCATCGCTGCTCCTTTGTTGAGTGTTCAGCGATGATACTAAGTCCTTGAAAATTCTATTCCATTAATACAAATTAATCTGGTTTACACACTTTATTTCTACCGGTTTCTTTAGCTTTATACATGGCTGAATCAGCAGCTGAAACAAGTTGATCTAAAGAATCTTTTCCAGAAGAATCTGCAACTCCAAAACTGGAAGTCACTGAGAAATTCACCTTTTTAGCTTTGAATACAATTTTTTCTATCTCATGTCGATACCTGTCTGCAGCTACAAATGCTTCCTCTACTGTGGAATTAACCATAATGATGCCGAATTCCTCTCCACCGTAACGACCAACAACATCACCACTACGGATAGATTTATTAAGTATATATGCCACTTTTTCAAGCACATCATCACCTACAGGATGGCCATAAGTATCATTAACATTTTTAAATTTGTCTATATCTGTCATTATGAATGAAAAAACTGTTTTACTTCTGAGTGAACGATCCCATTCCTGCTGAAGCCGTTCCATCAATACTCTTCTGTTGTAAATTTCAGTAAGCGAATCAACTTCACCATACATTAAAAGAAGATCTTGAAGGCGTTTGGTTCTAAGAGCGGCTCTAACACGAGCCTTTAGTTCAAAAATATCAAAAGGTTTTGTAACATAATCCACAGCACCTAAATCAAGACCTTTAACTTTCTCGCGAACATTATCTGCAGCAGACAAAAAAATCACCGGTATGTTGCTTAAATCAGGATCAGCTTTCAGTTCTTCACATACTTCAAAACCAGTCTTGCCTGGCATCTGTACATCAAGAAGAATAAGATCAGGGCTAGATTCACGAGCTTTTGTCAGACCCGATTCACCATCTGATGCTGTTTCAATAATGTAACCATCTTTTTTTAATCTGATTCTTGCAATTGCAAGAGAATCCACATCGTCATCAACGATGAGTACCTTCATTGATTTCAAATAAACCTCCCTCTGTTAGCTATTAAACCATACCTAAACTTAAGGTAATTGTAAAGGCATCATTAATCAACTCAATGAACAGTAACGACTCAGTACTGGGAATATCGCGGAGAATACATCATTCCCATGAGTTACCACACGCTTCTAGGAATCAAGAAGTGAAAAGCGTGACAAAATAGACAATCGAGGAAAATAGAATAATCACAGGACCTGAGGGTAAGTCAAGCCACCATGACAACAAAAGACCGGTTACACTGAACAAAAAACTCAGAAGAGTTGCAAGCAACATCATTTTTAACAAAGAACTGCTAAATTTTTCTGCGATAGCAGCAGGAATAGTTAGAAGAGCGATAACCATGATAAGTCCAGTAACTTTCATAAGTACAATTGTTGTAAGGGCCGCCATTACCAGAAAGAGACCCCGTATGAACCAGACTGGCATCCCCTGTATTCGAGTAAACTCAAGATCATATGATATTCCCACAAATTCCTTATACAGAAACACCACAGAGCCAATAACAACCAGATCCAGCCCTGCAGTAAGAATGATATCAGCCTGAGATACTGACATAAGACTTCCAAAAAGCCAACTCATTAAATCTGCGTTGTATGTTCCAGATAGTTTAATAAACACAAGCCCCGCAGCCATTCCTGTTGCCCACAAAGCAGCCATTGCTGTGTCTGATCCAAGTTTACTTCGGTCAGAAAGAGCACCTATTCCAAGGGCAGATCCAACTGCGAACACTGTGGCACCAACCATTGGGTGAACTCCCACCATATATGCAAGACCAAGACCGCCAAAAGAAGCGTGAGCTATACTTCCTGTAAAAGATGACATCCTGTTAACAGTGATAAGACTACCAACTATACCGCAAGATATGGAAGCAAGAACCGTTAAAATAAAAGCATTCTGCATAAAAGTGTAACTAAACATCTCAGCCATGGTTTGTGTCCTCTCTGGCTCCAATAACCCTGTGAGCAACCCCGTGAGTGATCAGTTCAAATGGGCATCCATAAGCTTGTTCTACATGTTTCTCTGTTATGGTTTCTCCATGGTTCACCAGATGTTTATTGATGCAAGCTATGCTTTTTACATGAGATGACACTGCGCCAACATCGTGTGTTACAAGCACTATTGCCATTTTAATATTCAAGGTAGAAAGCAAGTTATAAAAACTTTGCTGAGTCTCTGAGTCGACGCTTGCAACAGGCTCGTCCAGAAGCAACAGTTCAGGTTGCCCTGCAAGAGCTCTTGCAATCAAAACTCTCTGTTTCTGACCACCGGATAACTGATCTATCCTCTTGCCTGCTAAATGGGATACACCCAGTTTTTCCAAATTATCTACTGCAATATCTCGATCCGAAGCAGTATACTTTTTGAAAAGTTTAGACGAACCTAATCGACCCATAAGTACCACTTCTAAAACAGAAATAGGAAATGTTCTTGAAGGTATAACTTGAGGTACATACCCTATCTTTTTTCTTGAATGAGCGGGTTTTTCACCAAACACCATAACCTGCCCATGAAAGGGTTTCAGAAGCCCAAGAACAACTTTCAATAAAGTGGTTTTCCCTCCTCCATTTGGTCCGATGATTGCCATAAAATCATTCTTCTTTACTGATAGATTAACATTCTCAATGGCAGGATGATCACGATTATACCCAGCAGTAATATTTGTGAGTTGAATTAAATCCATCAAGTTACTCCAGTGCTGAGGCCATCTGATCTGCAACAAATGCCAGATTTTCTGCCCAGTTTTGTGCCAGAGGATCTATAAAAACAACAGAAGCATTCAACTCATCTGCAATTGTTTCCGCAGAAGATTCACTAAACTGAGGTGAAACAAATACTACTTTTATAAAAGAACTTTTTCCATAGTCGATCAACTGAGCAAGTTCAGAAGGAGAAGGTTCACTACCAGAAATCTCAATGGGAACCTGAATCAAATCGAATTCATCTGCAAAATAACCCCAGGCTGGGTGAAACACCAAAAAACTTTCCCCATGAAAAGAATCAATTGAAGAATGAATACTATCCTGTAGATTACTTATTTCTTCTAGAAAAAGAATCAGGTTTTCAGAATAAATATCACTGTTAACTGGATCTAGTTCAATAAGATTTTCACAAATAACCTGGGACTGAAGGTTAACCATTTCAGGCGAAAGCCAGACATGAGGATCAATTCCGCCGTGGTTGTGGCCAGAATTATCGTGCTCTGTATGCCCTCCTGGAATGCTATACCTTCCAATGGGCAACCTATTAACATTATCAATTGTACTTACAATTTGAAGCAAGGGATTCAATGAAGAAAATTCAGGTATCCATGTAGTTTCACGCTGCAATCCAATGGTAAACCAAACATCAGCTCGATTTATAGACCTCATGTCTGAAGGTGATACCTCATAAGTGGTTGGGCTTGCACCAGGAGGTATAAGTACTGTTACTTCAACTAGATCGCCTGCAATTTTTTCAACAAAATACTTCTGCGGAACTACACTAACCAATACGGAAAGCCTTCCTTCATTTGTCTGCCCGCCCTGATCTGAACAAGCTAAAAACACAAGAATAAGAATTGTTACTATAAGTTTTTGCATTTAAGACATTTCCCCTCAAGAAGAAAACCAACAGATTTCACACTCACTCCGTACTCCTTCTGGATGGCGTGAAGAAAATCATCGGGCAATTTCCTTTTTACTGCAATTGTTCCACCGCATGTCACACAATTAAAATGACCATGGTCAGGGTAAAAAGCACTTGTACATCTGTACTGAACCACCCCTTCAGGCCCTACACTATGCCTTAAAAAACCTTTAAGCACAAGTGAATTCATAGCTCTGTAAACAGTTGATGTATCAGGAGTAGAACCGAGACCAGTCAAAATTTCCTTTACTGAAAGCCCACAGGCACCTTCCAGAAAAAGATCAATAATCTCAATCTTGAGCTTTGTCATCCGCAGACCGGATTGTCTGAGGAAATTGTAAACATCTTCTCTTTTCAATTTGCCACTCCTTATTGCAACTCAGTTGCAATAAGATAATACAAAAATCATTCTGTTACAAGTGTTATTAATGAAATACAGTGTACTGGTGCTAATCAACCAGTTCCATGATGTATACCTTATGAAAATCTGAGCTTCTGTTATCAATAGCGATAAAGCCGTAAGAATTAACAATCAAATTTTGACATACTGAATCAGGCAGAGCTACATCAACCACGGCAATTCTGTTTCCCTCTGTATCGGAAATGTCCCATATATTCCCAGGAAAACCGCCTCTTCTGGACCATAAACGGCCTTCAGGATCAATGGCAAGGGCACTGATTATAGGATGATCTTCCGGCAAGTTTGTGGTTTTCCTCATGGATAAACCATTCTCGCCTGTTGTCATCACCGTAAAAGTCTCTATTCCTGGAATTACAGCTGTTTCTTCTTCTGACTCTGGTAAAATTACAGGTACCCGCTGGGTGACATCTGTTCTTTCAAGAGTCTTCAGTAATTCACCTTCTCTTGAGTAAACCTCAACAGACCAGTGTTGACTGTTCACCCTTGACAGATACAGATTACCATTACCCCCAGCCAGCATCACATAACCGGGAATAAAATCTGAAGATTCTTCCATGGTTCTCTCATGAAATAAAATATCTGCAATAGGCTCTGCTGTATCAGTATCTACAATTTGAACAGAATAAGAAACTTCCAGAGTATTCCATTTTACACCCATTGTATAGAATGCAGCCGTAGAATCATCAAGGAATACAACGTCCTTAAGCATGTTTTCAACCAGATCTCTTTTATCAATAAACTCACCTGTAAGCGAATACGTAAGCCAGTCACCAGTTACATTCTCACGGATGGCGATAAACTCACTTCCAGGAAACCATAATACATAAGTGGGAGCATGTTGAAATTCTCCAGGGCCAGAGCCTGGTCTGCCAATATACCTTACGAACTGCCCTCTTGAATCAAAAACGGAAACACATTTCTTAAGATTATCTACCACAACAAATTCCCCAGATGGCAGAAAAGTTGCATCAAATATGTTACCAAACATTTCTGTTGAATCCCCCAGTAGAACCCCAATGGTGTCCACTGGAATTAACCTTAATGAGTCTACTTCACTAACCGGAGTTATATCAACATCTATACTGCAACCAGTTATTGAAACAAAAAGGGAAAAAACTAGTATTCCTGTTTTGATTTTCCTCATATTAATTACTCACTTTAATAATATTACTTACAAAAATGGGACATGCAGCACATGCCCCATAGATATTTATTACTTCTACTGTGGAGGTACCAGAGTAAATGGAACTGTAACTGGAATATCTTCTGTCTGTTCTGCTTCTGCTTCAAATTCAAGGCTTTCCAACTTAGCAAGTACACCTTCCTGCAAACTAGCTAGATCTTCAGGGCACTGAACTGATGCATCAGTTACTGTTCCTTCAGGTGTGATTGAAAAACTGACTGTGATAACTCCTGTGGCCTCAGGGTTTGTTACAAGAAGAACCTCATAATCTGCCTGAACCACTTCTTTGATTTCATTTATTTTGCCTCTGATGGCAGCCATATCTCTGTTAGTAGCTTCCATACGATCCTCAGGGTAGATCTCTGCATGAGTTGGTCTTTCATTACCACCAGAATTTTCTTGTGCAAATACCGTTCCAACCAGTACTAAAATAACAAATACTATTGTGTATCTCATGTTTTCCTCCTTTAGAAAAGATTTTTGTAACCATAATCAATATAATACAAAAAGAGCCCGGTGGTTAAACCGGACTCTTCTATTATGAAACCAGAAATCTATTTTGAGTAAAACTCAACAACAGCTCTTTCAGAAACCTCAATAGGTACATCTTCACGGGCTGGTAATGACTTAACGGTTATTTTTCTGTTCTTAGGATCAGCTTCAAGAAAACTAGGAACACCAATACCGGAACCGGCAGCCATGTGTTCAGTAATCACCTTGAGATCTCTGCTCTTTTCTTTCAGAGTAATAACATCGCTGATCTTAACTCTGAAACTGGCAATTGTTACCTTTTTACCATTAACTTTAATATGACCATGACTTACAAGCTGGCGTGCAGCTGGAATAGTAGGAGCAAAACCACCTCTTGCTACAACATTATCAAGTCTTCCCTCGATAAGCTGAAGTAAATTAACACCAGTTTCACCCTTCATGCTACAAGCATCAGAGTAATAACGACGAAGAGCTTTTTCGGTAAGGCCGTAGTTAAAGCGAATCTTCTGTTTTTCCTGCAACTGGAGACGGAAAGTAGAAACTCTTCTACGACGACGCATTACACCCTGTTCACCAGGACTGTTTGTTGATTTTGGCTCTTTACGAACAAGGCCTGGAAGCTCTGTTCCAAGTGATCTTACTTTTTTAAGTCTTGATCCTCTGAATCTACTCATATCATCTCCTTCTGCTTATGCAGTTTTCTTAATGGCAGCATTAGCTTTACACATCTGCCATCTGCTGTAAATACACACAGTATTGTGCGCAAGTTGTGGAAATCTAGTAGTTTGAATCGTTAAAGTCAATAACACAGGGGACGAGATTTCTCTCGCCCCCCTATGAATTTAATAATTACTACCTATGGAAGAACAACACAGTTTTTTACAACACTCTGATCTGGTGTTGTCAGTCTGAGGAAGTAGATACCGCCAGCGGTATTTGCACCCCAGTTAACACTGTGTTCACCTGCTATGATTTCATTATTTACAAGTGTTTCTACCACACGACCATTCATATCAAACACACTAAGATTAGCATGTCCTGAAGCTGGTACAGTAAAGTTAACTGCTGCATTTCCTGTTATTGGAGTGCTGATGTTAAGCTGTATACCAGTTGTAATTCCACCACTCTGATCTTCAACACCTGTCTGCCAGGCTGGAACAGTGGCCTGAAGAGGATATAGGTTGTGGGCAGTAACGGTAACTGTTACATCATCACCAGTTGGAACATCATCAATGGCAATAGTAACCACGCCTGATGCGTCTGTAAAACCACTACCAAGAGTTACTTCTCCTTGGCAGATACCAACCATGGCGCCTTCAACTGAAACATCAGTTGCTGTTGAAACATTAACGGTGAAGTTGCCAACCTGTACATGGTCTGGGTGGTCGGCTTCAAGATGAACAAGTGGGCCAGTTGTTGTGAAAATATCATGCTCAGGCTCACCGAATATCAAATGCATGTTGCTGTTGTCGGTGTGTCCTGTAAATTCGTAGGCCTTGATCTTACCGTAATCAAAGGCTGCACCCATGTGGTACAGTTCCTCCTGGAAGTAACCCTTGAACTGATACATAGCCAAAGAATCTGTGGGGCCTACAGGGCTGGCAACAGAAGCACCCATGAAGCCAATTGCACCTTTAGGGTCAGCAATAGAACCAGAATTCAACCATGCTTCACCGAAGCAGATTGTTCCTCCACCGAATTCAGCATTGTTGCAAGCGATAGAACTGATCCATGGAAGTTTTCTTCCATTTGTAAGGGCTGCAACATTAGTGTTATTAAAACCAGTTGTTACCCATTGTGAAATAGCACCATGACCGATGTAACTAACAAGAGAAGTTCCACTGTTAAAATTAGCAGAAAGATTTGATACGCTTGGTGGAACTCCACCATGAGCACTGCTGTTGCAATAAAGCATAACATCCATGTTACCATCGTTTGCCATTACTTCTTTATATCTGTAAGACATCAAAGGATCCTGGAAATCAGTTGAACCTATACTAACTGCAAACTGGAACCAACTGGAAGCAGGCTCCCAAGGATCTGTTTCATAAGCCCAGACTTTCCATGAAGAATAAGCAAGAGATCCTGTATCTGAAGAAAGTCTTCCAATGTGAATACTTGGGTCAACACCAGTACCGATAACTCCGTACTGATTGTCTGCAGCTGTGCTTCCTACCCAATAAACTGGAACCGCAGCCTCATTGCCTAAAAGAAGACAGTACTCTGGTGGATTTGCCCAGGTATTAAAAGCCTCTTCGATATAATCATCAATATCACCGGAGGTGGTTCCAATAGTTTCTGTTGTTGCAACAAAAACTTCGTAACCCTTTTCACGCTTCCACTGAATAAGGTCACTTGCAAGAGCTACTGCTTCCTCGGGACCTATAACAAGATAGGAACCATCAACTACTGCATCTGTAAGTTGAAGACCAAGAACATCTTTGTAGATAGGAATATAACTTCTGGTCATACCTGTTGAAGCTCTAAGAAGTTCGTTCTCACCCTGAGAAGAACCACTAACAAGTCTGACAGTTACATTTGTTGTAATAGTAGTTTCCCCAGTAACTGGGTTAACTGATACTGGATTAAATCTTACCCATGCCACGCGGATATCGCGAAGTATAGATACACTTTCAATAACAACAGGACTTGAAGGAAATGAAGCTGATGTATTGTAAACATCATCGTTTACTTTCAAAGGAGCTACATTACCGTTCCTGTCCATGAAAGGCTGCATTGGAAGTACATTGTAGTTGCCTAGTACTGATGTTTCAGAACTGACTATTTCAATGGATACATCACCTGTATTAGGTATCTGAACCATTCTTCTGATACACGGAACATCTGGTGTTCCCACTTCAGCACCATAACCGCCACCGGGTATTCTAAATGTAATACCGCTACCGTAACCGGCTACAGAACCCTCAATAGTTTCAAGTGCAGTTAGATTAAACTCAACTACAGGCCCGCCGTCTGTTCCCATGTACTCAGCAGTTTCAACTGGCTGTGGCGCACGGTAAACCGTACCAGCAAAAGCTGATACAGCAAGAATCATAAGAACACAAATCACTCTGATCATCACTACCTCCTGTGTATATATATAAGCTCGGGGTTTGCCTTACTCTAAAGGCAAACCCCTACTGAGTCAAGAGTTCCCCAGCAATCTGGTATACAACTGCTGGGCAATGTTTTTTTGTCAGTTTATTAGTAATCCTTTTGATAACATCACCATTGGGTTAAAAGTCGCAAAATCAGCCTGGTGAATCAGAACAGTTTCCACCCTCTGAGGTCTGCCCTCACCTTCTTTTGCATGACATCCAATCATATTGATGATTTCGTCAGGAAGCCCGGCTTTGGCTGCAAGAATAGCACCTGAAATAGGATGCCTTGCACACTTACCGTTATAGCTTTTTTGATATTTTCCATCACATAGCTCAATCTCAAGAAGCTTGCCCACATCATGAAGAAGCCCTCCTGCAACAAGCCAGTCCATCTGAACCTTAAAGGGTGGTTCGTAAGTATTCTCTATGGCATTTGCAAGACCTATTGCACCTTCTGTTACAGCAATTGTGTGCTGAATAAGGTTCACACCATGGGTCTCTGTTAGAAGAGTAAAAGGTATCTCTGTAAGTTGCTCTTCTGTCCAGCCACCGTCTTCTGCTGCAGTTACCCAAACACTTACAACTTTTTCTCTTAGATTTTTTTCTTCAATTTTCGCCAGCTGAACTGAAAATAGTTTTTCTATAACTGTTTTCACAACTCTACCTGCTCATTACTTCGATAACAGCGTCTGTCATCTGAGAAGTGCTGGCAGCTCCTTTGTTCACAACATCTTCTGTTCCACGCATCTTCTTCATGTCATAAGTCTGAACTTTACCCTCACTGATAACAGTTTCAATTGCCTTGCGGATCTTTGTTGCTTTTTCCACTTCACCGATGTGATCAAGCATCATGCATGCTGTAAGGAACATTGCAATGGGGTTAACTATTGAGACTTTGTAATCGGCATATTTAGGTGCTGATCCGTGTGTAGGTTCAAACACTGCAACATCATCACCGATATTAGCACTACAAGCGAACCCAAGACCACCAGTAAGACCTGCAAAACCATCACTTACAATGTCACCAAACATGTTTCCACTCACAAGTACACCATAATCTTCAGGATTTTTTGTAAGCCACATCATCTGAGCATCAATGTTTGTCTCCCAGAGATCTATACCATCGTACTCTTTTACCATTTTTCTACCCTCTTCGCGCATCATTCCACTTGTTTCGCGAATAACATTGGGTTTTTCACAAATGGTAACACTCTTGTAACCAAATTTCTTTGCATACTCAAAAGCAGCTCTTAAAATTCTCTGACATGCTTTCCTGGAAAAAATTCTTGTTGATACAGCAAGATCTTCCCTTGGAACATCTCCGAAGTTTTTTGAGAATTTTATGTGAGTATTCAATGCATTGTAAACAACATCTGGAGGATTAGTCCATTCCACTCCACCGTAAAGACCCTCGGTATTCTGACGGAAGATAACTGCATCAACAGGTGGTTCTTCAATTGTGTTTCCAGGACCTCTTCTTATGAAATTCAAAGGATTGCCTGCAAATGCTTTGCAAGGACGGGTGCATATATCAAGATTGAAATGCTGACGCATGGAAACTATAGGACTAAAGTAAACAAGACCCTTGTCACGCAAGGAAGGATCAAGATCCCCCATGGCTTTATCTTTGGGTTTGGAAGTAATGGCACCAAATAGAGCAATCTTGTGTTCAGCAAGAATATCTATGGTTCTTTGGGGAAGCGGATTTCCCTCTTTTTTCCAAAATTCCCATCCAATATCTGCATGAACATAATCTGCCTCAAAACCAACTGCATCCAATACTCTTAAAGCCTCTTTCAGTACCGGTTCACCAATTCCATCTCCGGGCATTGTTACTATTGTTCTTTTCATTACTGTATTCTCCTCTTTAAGTAAAAAATGACAAATACAAAAACCAGAACCTACCAACTACAGAAAAATAAACCCCAGTCAATTAAATAGGTACCCCCTAAATTAAATTCATAGCACTTTGAATTGCAGCATCAAGTTGCCGATCAATTCCCTGTCCAAAATCATCTGGTTTTTCCAGAACCAGCACAGAAGGAGTAACTCCGTTATTCTCTAGGTTTTCACCTGACATGGTATACCAGCCTGTTCCAGGAAGTCGAAAACCCGTACCATCTGCAAGGGTAACATCCACCGTTCCAATCACAGCTCCATATGTAACATTTCCAACAATTGGCCCTAAATCAAGTTCTTTCCATGCAGCAGGGAAAATCTCTGCATCGGAATAACAAGTCTCATTTATAAGAAGTACAAGAGGTTTTTGCCAGACTCCAAGAGGTTCTACAGAAGCAGTTCCATATCTGCTGCGACTCATGGCATATTGCTCTCCTGTTAAGCTTGCAAGTATCTGATCATGGGTTGAACCACCACCGTTACCCCTAACATCAATAATCATGGCGTCTCGCCCTAACCCTTCTGCATACAGATCTCTTCTAAAGTTGTTTACAGATTGCTGATCCATAGAAGGAATGTGCAAATAACCAATCCTGTCAGCAGATAGCTCTGAAACCCAGTCCCTTTGACTTTCAAGCCAGTTCTTATACTCGAGATTCCAAACATCCCACTGGGTAACAGGAGTTAATCGTACAGTTAGTGGTTCACCATTCCGTACAAAATTGAACATTATCTTTCTATCAGCTGTGTTTCTGAGTGGTGCATAAAAATTATGGTTCCAGCCAACAAGTTGCCCATCAATTCTGGTGATAATATCACCTTCAATAAAACCTGCTAGAAAACCTGGAGACCCTTGAAGCAGACTACCGATTCTAATCCCAACACCGCTCCACAAATAATCAGGATAAATACCTGTTTCTCCTGTATAAGCAGTCTGAACATATCTGAATGGTCCATCAATTCCTAAATGAGATGCAGAAAGCTCGCCAAGCATTCGTCTTACAACATCGTTAAACTCATGATTCAACAATGCTGAACCAGCTCTATCCTGATATTTAGTAAACATATCATCCCAGTTTAAACCATGCATATCACTGTCGTAAAAGCTCTCTCTAAGCTGTCTCCATGCTGAATTAAACTTTTCCAACTGCATCTGATTCCTGAACTGCGAGTACGGAGCGGTCCATGAAAGAAAATCACCGTCTGTGTTTCCCAGTGAAGTTCCAAAATTAAGAAAATAAACAGCTCCAGCTGTTTCAGTATCTGTTGGTTGAATTCTTTCAGGAGAACTGTTTACTCCACTTTCCTTGTGTAGATTCTCTCCATCCCAATCAACTGAATACAAGTTCAAAACTCCAGAAATATCATTTGCTGGAAAGTAAATCTTTCGCCCATCAGGAGTTATTCCATAAAAATTATAATAACCTTCCACCTGGCATAACTGCTCGGTACGCATATACAAATCATTTGTATTTGCAGAGACCACATCAAGAGGCATATCAAGCAGTATTTCTCTTTCATCTCTATCTGCCAGCCAGTCTTCCGGGTCAAACCATGCCTGCATGATAGAGTAATCTCCATCATCAGTTCTGCTTGCCCATATCAATCTTCTTCCATCGGAAGGCCAAAGAGGCTGAAAATCATCATTAGGATGACGACTGACATTAACCGGCTCGCCCCCAAAGGATGAAACAACGAACACATCCTCACGGTGGGCTTCCACAGTTGTGCTAAATGAAATCCATCTTGAATCAGGTGACCATGAATGGTGTAGAATACCAGTTGTATCACATATTTGCCTTGATACCCCTCCTAGAACATTCATGAAATGTAATCTACCTTGATTATCAAGAAAAGAAAAATCACCTGAAGGTGCCCATTCTGCATTCTGTGACACTTGCATACCTGTATTCATCTGATCCAGTTCTATCTGTATGGGCTCTCCATCATGAATATTAACATAACCTAAAACTATATGAACCTCTCCATTTGATTCCCTCTGAAAAAGAACCATTGAGCCGTCGCTACTAATACGAGGTCGACTTTCCAGGGCACTGGTAGATGTTATTCTTACTGCTTCATCAAGTTTACCGTCTGTGATGGTTGCTGCAAAAATCTCTCCTTCTGCTTCCATAACCATAAAAGAAGCATCACTGGCAACGGCAAAGTCTGAAGTGTAAACCCCTGCAAAAGATAACTCTTCTAATGGAAAAGGAAGGTCAACATCTGCTGGAAGATAAATATCCTCCATTATCATATCTGGAAACGTTGCCCTGACCAGTTTGCCACCAGATTCAAAAACAACTACAGAACCATCTTCGCTTACAGAAGGAAAAGTAATACTTCCTGCCACTGGAGAGGAAAGTGCATTTCCACCTATATCAAAAAATCTATCCTGACCTGTTTCATCTTCCATTACATAAAAAACATTATCGTCTGAATCTGATAATGGCCATCTCTGATCAGCGTTTAAAGAAGCAAGAGGTGTATATTGACCCTCATTAACCTTCCATAGTGAACTTGAAGCACTTCCTAAGTAATGCCTTCTCCACCAAGGAGTAGCCCCTCTTTCTATAACATATCCATCAGAAACACTACACAGATTATTAACAGAAGCAGCAAGTTCTATAACTGGAGTTCCACCTTGTGGAGAAATTTTCCAAACCCAGTTAATACCACCCTCGCGGGATGAACTAAACAAAACATCATTACCCTGCCAACCAAGCACCCTGTCAAGGCCGCCATGATATGTAAGTCTTGTAGAAATACCTCCTTCAGAAGGCATTACATAAACATCTCCTGCACCGGTTACATCATTTGTAAAAGCAATCCAATACCCATTCGGACTGTAAGACGGATAACTGATAAAACCCTCGCCAGGGGTCAAACATCTTGGGGAACCACCTTGTACAGGAGAATGCCAAAGTTTACCACGCCAACAAAATACCATATTCTGACCATCTGGTGAGACAGAAGGATACCTTGCATCAACTATTTCCTCTGACATGATTACGGAAAGAAAAACTAATAAAAAAATCATTTCACTTCTCTTTTCCTGCTAGAATAAGAAGTCTTGGTGATAATTCATCATCATAAGGACTTCTATCATAATTACCCCACTGAATTATATTACAAAAGCCGGTTTTCTTTAAAAGTGCAATTACTTGATTTCGAGATGTGACTGCAAGATCAAGAGTAATTTTTTCTGTTGTATTCTTACGATTCTTGATAACAGTGTAAAACATATGATACTTTATTGAATCAGGATTTCTTTTTCTTTCCACTTTTTCTCTTAGTAACAAACGAGTTCCATCAGGTAAATCAGCACAATATCGCTCTGTAAGTTCCTCGGAATCTCTTCTTGCAAAAATCGGACTGACCTCTAACAAAAAAACACCACCTGGTGCTGTTACCCTGTAAGCATCTTGAATAATACCGATTCTGATTTCCTCTTCAGGAACACATTGAAGACCATTATAGGGAAAACAAACAATTGGAAAAGAACCGGTTCTAAATGGCATACTTTCGCCGGTGCCTTGTATTCTTATTGCAAGTTTCTGATCGGACTCTGCCCAACCGGCAAGCATGGAATCACTTGGCTCAAGAGCAATGGTAGCGGATGGTGATTGTAATGCTGACGCTAGTCTGCCGGACCCGGCTCCAATTTCCAGACAAATTCCAGGATATTCTTTCCGAATTTGTTTATAGAAATCAAGCTCAGGTAGATCAGCTGGAAAGATAAAACCTTCTTCTGCATTAAAATACCTTGCATACTTGTTCCATAAGTCTCGGGTACTCATACATCCTCCTGATTGCAGTTAGAAGGCAGCTTCAGTAAAACCAGCTCTGATTATAAAATCTTCAGGGTCAATCTGAACACCATTTTTAAGAACTTCATAGTGGACATGAGGACCCACCGATCTTCCAGTGGAACCAACTCTACCTATAAGATCGCCTCTTTGAACAGATTGCCCAACAGCCACATCAATAGCAGAGCAGTGAGCAAATCTTGTGGAAATTATATCAGAGTGCTTAACCACCATATTCAGCCCCCAACCACCACTCCAACCGCAAAAGATCACAGTTCCATCTGCGGGAGCATAAATTGAAGTGCCAGTCACCGCTGATATATCGATTCCTTTATGGTACCTTACAGCACCTGTGAAGGGATCTATTCTTCCTCCAAAATCACTGACGAAAATACCGTTAACAGGCCAAATAGAAGGCGTGTGCCTTAACTGATCGGCTTTCTCTACCAATAATACCGCTAAAGAATCGTATGCTATCTGTTCTGTAAAAGCCAGTCGTTCACAAAGAAGAATTCTCAATTCTATATCGTCAATATATTTGAAAATATTAGTACCTGAGTTTTCGTCAGGGAATTGTTCTATCATCCTTGAAAAATCGATATTCATATCAGCTGCTGCCACAAATGCCCGTTCTTCACGCTGAGCAACCTGATGCAAACTGCTTTGGACATTCTCTATTCGTGTGTTTAACTGAATGAGTTCACCCTGCAGTGTTAGATACTCTTGATCTTCACTAAGACGATTATTACTTGAAACTCCTTTGCCTATACTAAACCCCAGCGCCATGAACACACAGACGACACCCACAGCTGTAAGAAGAAACCAACCAACTTTAGAGCTTGACATAACAATCTGCCTACGACTGCTTGAAGGATTATCTGGAATCCAGTTCAAAGAGCCTTTAAACATGAAATGAACCTACTACTTCAAAAAATGAAGCAAAGTAGCACTATCGCTACATTCATGCAATTTGGCAATTGCTCTATTCTTTAACTGCCTAACTCTTTCCCGACTGATTCCCATGGTTCTTCCAATTTCAGCAAGTGTATGACGGCGGTCAGTTTGAATGCCAAAAAAGAGCTGAATTATGGTTCGCTCACGGTGATCAAGTATACTGAGCATATCATCAACACTTGTTTTTAAAGCATCAACAAGAACTGCTTCATTAGGAGTTACTCCACCTTCAGCTGCAATCATTTCCTGGAATGTTTTATCACTACCTTCGTAAACTGGACTGTCCAAAGAAAGATGAGTACTGTGTATTGACATCATTCCTTCAACCTCTTCCCGGGAAACATCAAGTTCGCCGGCGATTTCAACAGTGGAAGGATCACGACCTAATGAGTGACCTAACTCGCGAGTTGCTCGTCCCATTTTATAAAGTTCACCAACACGATTAAGAGGAAGACGAACAATTCTTGACTGTTCTGCAAGAGCTTGAAGAATAGCCTGTCTGATCCACCAAACGGCATAAGTAATAAATCGACACCCTTTTGTTTCATCAAAACCCTTAGCTGCACGGATAAGACCCACATTGCCTTCATTGATAAGATCTTCAAGTGCAACACCCTGATTAGCATACTGCTTAGCAATTGAAACTACAAATCTCAAATTTGCTTCAGTGAGTTCATTAAGAGCACTCTGATCTCCTTCGCGTATTCGCAAAGCAAGGTTTGCTTCTTCCTCGGAAGTCAATGTGTCTCGTGTGCCAATCTCTCGGAGATAAAGCTCAAGTGAGCGCCCCTCAGTTCTTCGTGTGGCCAAATTCATCCGCCTTTCGTAACCTGCATATTTTTCTAAGAGCTTTCACTCTATATATTGCCCAGGTAGTTTATGGTTCCCGTAAAGATAATTGATTTGTCAAGACTTGACAAATCGTCAAGTGGGTTGACAGGGAGTTTTATGGATTGGTCTAAGTTTCCAAGGGAAGATGTAAGGTGTAAACTTTGCGGTGCAAGTAAAGCTGAAACCCTTAGCATACAGCGTAGTTGGCCTGTGAGCAGATGCAAAAAATGTGGATTTATCTACCTATCCAGCAGACCTGTAGAGTCTGCTCTTGAAGAAATGTACAACAAAGAATACTACGATAGTGCTGATGTGGGTTACGGAGGTTATGCTGATAATTTTATAAAATACAATTCTATTTTCACAGAACTATTCAATAGAAGAGCTGAAAACATTGAACCATTTCGAGGGCAATCCCGCTTACTGGAGGTTGGTTGTGCTCATGGATTCCTTCTGGACCACCTCCGTAAACGCCAGTGGAAGGTAAAAGGGCTGGAAGTCAGTCCTCTTGCTGCAAAATACGCAAAAGAAGAATTAAATCTAGATGTTTTTTGTGGTAAACTTGAAAATGCTTTGTACAAAACTAATTCTTTTGATGTTGTACTGTTACTGGATGTACTTGAGCATCTACACAGACCTTTCGAAACGCTAAAGGAAATTGGAAGAATACTTACATCTGATGGAGTTCTTGTGGTACAGTGCCCATGGGAGTTAACCCATTGGGAAGAAATCGCAGAAGCTCGACTCAAAAAAATGAAACCATGCACAATCACTCCCGATGCAATTCCTGCACATCTGTATTTTTTTGGTCCTGATACTCTTGAAGCTTTTTTACAAAAAGGCGGTTTCTCTACTTTCAAAAAACAGAGTGGTAACTATGGTGCAATTAGACGACATATAAAACCTGTACCAATAAATGTGGGACCATTTTACGAAAAATTCTTTAGATTTGTTTATTTCAAAGCTGGCCTTCAGAAACTGGTTTATGCACTGGCAAAAACCTTTGGGAAAGGTAACGGCTTGATCAGATATGCCAGGTACAAAAAATGAATTGTTTTATTTTTCTAAATAAACAGAAAACAAAAATTGCGGAAATTTGTGAAACTTCCCCGTTTATAGACCTTGTAACTCACCTAAAAAATTGTGGTGTTACAAATATTTACTCAAACAGTACCGAAAAAAATGAAAATTATGTATCTTGTGACTTTGAAACCGTTAAAGAAAAACTTGGTTCTGGTTGGTTGGCAGCTTACAGTGGTTGTTTAACAAGGCAGTCTCCGTGGGAACTGAAAGAGAAAACAATTAGCATTAATGCAGATATTGGTGTTTCCCTTGCATGTTCAGGACAACCTTGGGAACACACAACAATACTTACAGATGGTTGTGGGTTTATTGAAAAAACTGAAAAAAATCCCACACCGGAAAACTCAGAAACAAACCTGTGTTTTTCAAACCTTGTATGGGTTTCCTCAGATAAATTTGATCCATACTTTCCGCTTTCAATAAAGAAAACAGGAGCATTTCTTCTCTCTGGTTACTGGAAATGTCCTGATACAAGGGGTAATTTCCTACTTTCGTTCCATGATATTCTTATTGGTACTGTACATCCTTGGCCTCATATCCTGATTCCAGAAAATGGTATAATTCTTAACAGTGTAATTCCAGAAAGTACAGTGATCAAGGGAACAATATGGGTGGGTAAAAACTGTGAAATTGAAACAGGCTGTACACTGGAAAACTGTGTTATACTTGATGGAGCAAAAATCGGAACTAATTCAAACCTCAGGAACTGTCTTGTGATTGCAGGAGGCAGAATACCCGGAAACACCGTTCAATACGATAAGTATTTGAGCCTGCTAGGAGATGAAAACTAATGGTAGCCAGAATAGAAAAATATCTTGATGAGGTAAGCAAACTGGTTCTGAAAATCCCATCAGATGCAGTTGAAAGAATCGCATCAATTATTCTTGAAGCATACAAAAAGGGAAATAGAGTTTTTGTTTTCGGCAATGGTGGTGGAAGCTCAACCAGCGCACACTTCGTTTGTGACCTTGCAAAAGGAACGATATCCCAAGGCAAACCACGACTGAAGGCAATATCACTGGCAGAGAACATGCCTCTGCTCACTGCTTGGGCCAATGACACAGATTACACCAACACATTTGGCGAACAATTGAAAAATTTAGTAGAATTTGAGGATGTTGTAATCGGACTATCCGGCAGTGGTATGAGCCCAAATGTTATCAATGCTTTTCATGTTGCAAATGATGCAGGAGCTATTTCAATCCTGTTTTCCGGCTTCGATGGAGGTAACGCACTAAATGTGGCAAATGACGCCATTGTGGTTCCATCTGAAGATATGCAACAAATTGAGGATGTTCACATGATCCTCACACATATTATTTTTAGATGTCTTAAAAGAGAGATAGCTGAAATCTGATTACTCAGGTTTCCAGCCATCAAACTGGTCATCGCCTCCTGCAAGAATATCCTTAAGTGAATTCCGGAAAACGCTCACACCACTTTCACTTCCAGCAGCTTCCGGAAATCTGCTCTTCCACAATTGCCATGAACGCTCAATTTCACCGGCCATTGTTTCTGCCAAATTACCTGTGCTTCTTGCTTCTTCCACTGCATCTTTATTGTAGATGAGCATATCAGATGATAAAACTCGAGCAAATCTAGCTGCTCTTTCATCTACTGCAGTTTCCTTTTTTACTGGTTCATGAGAGGGTGGATGAACGATAAATACTTCACTACATTTCTTGCATTTAAGTCGCCTTGACTTTCCTCCAAGTTTTTCTTCAGGTATCTGATACTTTTTACTGCAATTAGGGCAGGTCACTATCATTTGAAATCACCTCGTTCTAAAAAACTGTTTAATCTTTTAACAGCCTCTGTAATATCGCTATCAGAAGCGGCAAAGGAAAGCCTGATGTAACCTTCATTACCAAAGGCACTTCCTGGAATAGTACCTAACCCACCTTTTTCAAGAAGAGCAAGACAGAAATCTTCTGAATTAATACCCTTCTCTGTGACTATTCTAGGATACACATAAAAAGCACCCTGGGGTTTTTCAAAAACAATACCTTGAACTTTCTCAAGAAGGTCACAGATTAAATCACGCCTTCTTTTAAAAGCATTATACATTTCTATTCTCTCAGTTTCCGCAAAACCGGAAACAACAGCCAAAGCAGCATACTGTGAAATAGAACAGGGATTGGAAGTTGAATGAGCTTGAATTCTACCTGCTATTTTAATCCATTCAGGATTTGCAATAGCAAAACCTATACGCCATCCAGTCATGGCATAAGTCTTAGATACTCCGGTAATAACTGCTACTTGATCCCTTAAACTGGGATCCGCTGTAAGAATATGGGGAACCTGTCCTTCACCGTAATAAAGATCTTCATAAATGTCATCGGATATTACCCAAATCCCTGTTTCCTTCACAGCCGCTGCTACATCTTTTACCATTTCAGCAGAATTAACAAGCCCCGATGGATTGCAAGGGGAATTAAATATCATTCCACGGGCACCTTGTGCTGCAGCCACTCTTATATCATCACCTGTAATCAGCATTCCACTACTCTGGGGATATACTGAAATTCCACCTAAACGACGTACCATTTGCGGATAGCTTACCCAAAATGGTTTAGGCAATAGAACTTTATCGCCAGGTGAAACAACCACCTCAAGCATATTTGCAATGCTGTGTTTTGCTCCGCATGAAACCATTACATTAGCTGGAGAAAAGTTCTGATTATGTACCTTTGACCAGCGGGTGGCTACTGCCTGTCTTAACTCAGAAATTCCCAAACTTGGAGTATAAAGGGTTTTCCCTTGATCCATTGCAAGTTTTGCTGCGTCAATGGCAGCTTTCGGAGTAGGAAAATCCGGCTGGCCTGCTGTAAGAGAAATAATATCCTGCCCGGCAGCTTTCATGGCCGCTGCTTTTGCGGTATAAAGCAGGGTTGCTGATCCTTCTAAAGACGAAGCATTCTTTGCATAAAGCATCATTTCCTCCTATAGTGATTCTGTAAAGCAATTTTTACTTTCTCAGTCACAAGCGTTTCAAGATTTCCACCATATTTTGCTACTTCTTTCACAACTGTAGACGAAAGGTACATATTGTGTTCGGAAGGCATCATATAAATACCAGTAATCTCTGGTGCAAGCCGCCTGTTCATAAGCTGCATCTGAAATTCATATTCGAAATCAGAATTCGCACGAAGCCCTCTTATAAATATGCCATAATTCATTTTTCGCATATAGTCAATAAGCAAACCATCAAAAGAACAGACAGATACAGTTTCAGGAAGACCTTGTTCTAAAAGGGAAACTTTGATAAGTTCTACTCTTTTTTCAGTATCAAAAATCATGTTCTTTGAACTTGTATTTACAACTGCAACTTCCAGTTTTTCAAAAATCCCTGAAGCACGCCTTATAATATCCAAATGCCCAGCGGTTACAGGGTCGAATGTTCCTGGATAAACTACTTTCAATTTTTTACTTCCCAAATGTGTATGTGGGTATCTCCATACTTTCTATGCTGCCATTGAGAATCAAAAACAAAACCACCTGACTCTACAATAACCATTCCTCCTGGATTCAGTAGTAACTGCCAATCAAAACTTTGTATCCATGAATATATATCACTTTCCTTGTAAGGTGGGTCAAGAAAAATAATATCAACAGGAGGATGAATCCGACTGATCTGTTTGGGCAGTTTTGCTTTTACTGTAAGACACTTATCCTCTGCATTATGCTGCTGGAAAAACGACTTAATTTTAATAAGATTCACAGGTGAACTATCAACAAAAACTGCCTTATCAGCACCATTACTCACGCACTCTATACCAAAAGCTCCACTTCCACTGAAGAGATCCCAAACTACTGCTCCTTCAAGTCTGTCTGCAAGAATGTTGATAAGAGCTTCCCGAACAATTGACGGGGTTGGTCGAACTCCTTTTAAATCAGGACGGAGAACCTGACCGCGCCAGGCTCCCCGTCCAATTCTAAGCAATATCTATCCTTCTTTAGTAAGGACGAATAATATGAGGCGTTACGAAAATAACAAGTTCACTTGTTTCCTCGTTCTGGGATGTATAAGTGAACAACCAGTCTCCAAGAAGAGGAATATAACCGAGAATCGGTATTTTTCTTTCAAGTTCTGTTGTTTTACTTCTCATTATTCCACCAATAACAGCAGTAGCGCCATCATCAATCATAAGCGTTGTCTGTGCTTCCTGAGTAAGGAAAATAGGCTGTGCCGAAGCAGTTGCCTCACCGGACAGATCACTAACAACAGGATTGAGTTCAAGAGTCACATTGTTATCTGCATTTATGTGTGGAGTGACAGTGAGGCTCACACCAACATTATAAAGCTGAATATATGTGTTTCCATCAGCATCTTGAAGTGAAAGTGGAATCTGTTTTCCGCTCATGACCATACCGGTCATATTATCACAGATAGCAATTCTTGGCTCTGAAAGAATATGTGCTCTGTTGTGCTGCTCAAGGTAACTGATAGTGGCATTGATATCAAGAAGATTTGTAATATGACCGAACTGCACATTACCTGTAGGTGCCCCTACACCAAGATTTGTCGACATGCCAGCATTGGTTAAACCATCACTTCTTCCAAGATTGCCAAGACTCCAGTCAATTCCAAATTCATTTGAAGCGGTAGCGTCGATTTCCACTAATTTCGCCTCTATCATAACCTGTGCTGTAGGACTGTCTAAAATCGGAAGCAGTCTTCCAATCTCATTTAGCTTTCTAGGAATATCTGAAACAATCAATGAATTTGTCCGTGAATCAATTGAAATTTGACCACGCTCGGAAAGAACCGATTGAGTAGCGTTCTGAATGTCTTCAGCTTGTGCATATCTGATTACGAAGACTTCAGTAAGTAAATCCTGAAGATTCTCGCGCTCAGAATCACTCACAGCCATCTGGTTAATCTCGTTGTAAAAATCATCTCGCTTCAAAATACGAAGAGTATTGCCACCTGACATGGTAGCCATAAGATCCTGCGCATCAAGAATAGCACCTAATGCATCCCTCCAACCGATATTCCTTAATCTGGCTGTTACTGTTCCCTGAAAACCTTCTGGGATCACAATATTCATGCCACTAACATCGGCAATTGAGCGCATAACAGTTCTGATGTCTGCATCTACCACATCAATGGTAATTCGTCTGCCACCTCTACCTGTCCACTCAACAGGAAAACCATCATCAACTAATCTATTAGGCTCTGATACCTGAATTCCCTGTGTAACTGTGGTTACTCCCGCGGTAAATCCAGTTGACTGATCACCTGTAGGGTTTGACAAAGCAGGAACACTTCCACCTGTAACAACCTGCTGGACTTCCTGAGAAGATGCAGACCAGGATGTAAATGGAGTTCCTGAAGGATCAGTGCTAAGCATCAAAACAAGTCTGTTACTTTCCTGCAAAGAAGTACTGTAGTTCATAAGTTCACCGTTAATATCAACGATGATTCTGACAATACCATCAGGAGGAGACTTGTACTGGCTTGTTCTTATTGCGTTAACTCCACCTCTGCTCACTGCAAAATCAGTTGCAGGCAAAGCATGAAGCGCATCACCTAGATCTATAACTACTCGCATTGGATCTGTAAGCAAGAATTTTTCGTAACTTATGGGGCCATCACATACAATGGTCACCTGTGTACGGTCGCCACTGGGGATAACCGAAATATCGGTAACCCGGTAGGCCATAACCGGCACAGCAAGTACCAGCAAAAATAGAGCGATCATACGCATTAGATACCACCTTCTTCATGAAGTCGCATGGAAAAGATAGTGGGTATCGATGTGGTACCCCCCAGCCCATCCTCTACGCCTACTGTAACTTCTTGAACAACTATAACTTCATTACCTGTAATTTCTGCTATGTGAGTATTGTTTCGAAGTACTGTACCTTCCTTAAGTACATACGCTACCCCGTTTGCATCCTCAACCATAGCCTGATCTCCACCGGAAGCATCTAAAGTAATGCCCACAAGGTGAAGTTCTTCGATTGTTAGATCTTCTATTGATCTTCTGAGATCTCGACTAGCAAGCGGGAACTCGCTAAATGGATCAGGTCTACTTGAAACTGATTCATAAATTCTGAATACGCCACCAAATGATATATCAGAGGTTTCTATTCCCTCTCCTGAAGTGCTAGAACCTGTCTGCCCAGCCATTCGATATCTAATCATCTGAATATCCGCATCTGGAATCCTGGTTTCTATAGAACCAATTTCAGCCCAAACGGTTAAACCGCCGTCGCTTAGGGACCAAATAGATCCGTCTGATAAAATGCACGTTTTTACCGGGCACATGGGAAGACCAGCTGTTAAGGAATTCGGATCATTAAATTCTTTGATCCCATCAAGTGTGTAAACAAGATTATCGCCTGTTGCCCTACCCTGGGTATAGGAATCCCAACCGTCTATTCCATTGTAACTACTGATACAAACGCCATCTCCAGCCAAAATCAAACTTTCAGCAAGATTTATCTCCACTGTACTGTCTGGTACAGATATTTCTGAAAGAAAACTTTCTGAAATATTAAACAAACTCAAAGTTCCATCTTGATTGAGCCAGGCTAAATTCTCACTATCAGTGCAAAAACTTCCGACAACTGCTTTGCCTACAGAAGAAACAATCTGATTAAGATCGCTACCTGAAGTTAAACTTACGCTGCCATCAGCAAAAAGTACTGCAAATTCGTCATCAACTGCACAGATACTTAATGGTTCAACATCCTGAGTAAATACAAATTCAACTACCTGATTTTCTCTGAATGTGAATAGCGCACTTTTGTTAAGCAAAGCTACAACACCATTAGAAGCAGATAAACTAAATGCAGGATCAGAAGCAAAAAGCGGATTATCCGTTTCAACAGCTGACCATTCCTGTAACTCATTGTTCCACTTCATCAAGTAACCGTCAACAGTAAGAATCCATAAATCATTACCAAAAGAATCCATAATTATCGGTTCTGATGGAAGTCCTACTTCAAGCCATCCAGATACTGGTGCTTGTTCAGCTATCTGAACCTGAACAGTGGCTGAAACAGCTGAATCATCTTCAACCTGCTCATTCTCACATCCTGCCACCATGAGGAAGATGGAAGCAGTAAATAGACACGATTTTAAAACATCTATTTTTCTAAACATAGGATAGTTCCCCCCTCCATGGTTACGGCTGAACAAAAGCCGAGAAAGTAAAAGTTGTTTCTATATTATCAAATTTGCCTTCAGCTGCTTTTAGCTGATGAACTTGAAGATTAGATATAGAACTCATCATTGGTTGCTGAGTCAACTGATCAAAAAATACACCTAAACGATGGAAACGACCGGTCAATGTGATCTGCCAGTCATATACCTGATTTTCAGCCACAGGCTGATTTGGCATAGGAACAAGAGAAACAATCTGTAACCCGCTGCTTCCTGCAAAATCTGTAAGCATACTTAAAACCTCTTCCTGGTCGTAATGTCTTGGAAGAAATCTATCAAGTTGCTCGAGTTCTTGGTTATACATTTCTATTCTCTGAGCCATAACAGCAAGATCGTCGGAAGTCTGTCCTTGAAGTTGACGCAATTCAAGTTCCTTCATTTCCAGAGTTTGCTCTTGTACTGCTATTTCAGCACTTACTGATGAAGCAAAAAAGCTGAAATAACTGTAAATAAGCGCCCCTAGAAGAACGATTCCTATAATGAATCTAAGAATGCGGGGATCGCGAAAATCAACAGCCAATGTATGCCTCCCTTCCAGAATCCAGTGCCAATATTCTACTATCAAACATTATGGCGTTCCTCCTGATCCCTCACCAAAGGCAGTAAGATTGATAGACCAGACAGTAAGGGTATCGCCTGGAGTAAGAACAAAACCATCATCTACTGTTTTATACTCATAAGTATCTGCTCCGTAATAAGCGGTAAGTCCCACTGTTGCTGAACTTGGCATGGAATACCCAGTTCCAGCTTCTTCATTGGGAACTGATGGATAAAACTGAGCATCAATAAAGAAAACACCAGAAGTATTTGTAAATACCACTTGAGAACGAACAGCGGAACTGTCGCCGTTTGTAACAAGTTCAACAGCAATTCCTTCAGCAGGAATCGTATTGGAAGCATCTACATAAATAGTACCTGTTAAATAACCCATTGTTTCAGATGACCCGAATGGGTCACAACCAACAAACACCACCAAAGCACTTAAAATAACAAGTGCCACAAGTGCTAACATCGTTTTTTTCATGATACCCCCCATCAGATTTCTGCATAATCGCCCACAAGTGGGGCGAGTGATGAATTATCTACAATAATGTCTATACTAAATTGATACCTTGTTTCCCCAGCTCCAGCACCTGCCAAGGGAGCTATATTATAATTTTGTCCAAAGTCAGCCAGAATGAAAAGAGGAGTTGAACCATCTGGTTTTGTCTCTCCTAATCTGCTCTGAAATGAAACTATATCCCCCCAAGTTCTGGCAATCCCTGTGATATGTAAATTATTATCGGCTAAAAACAACTCTGTAAGGTATACATTTTTCCCAGATTCTTCTGCAAACTCTACCTGCTCTGGGTAAAGAGCTCGAACCAAATACTCAAGTACATAAACAGTGCTTTTCTGCTGAAGTGCAAGTGCGTTAACAGCAGACCTTCTTATATTAAGCTGATTCTCAACAACATCAAGTTCCTGTTGCCTCGATACCTGTTGTTGCATACTGGCAATCTCACTGTCTTTAGCGCTTATCTCTGAATCCAACAAGTCTTTTGTTTTGGTCAAGCCACTGTAATGAATAAACAAAATAATCACGCCTGCAACTATTAGGCCTAACGGTGCCCAGCTAAGAATGCCAAGTATTGGCGAAGCGCCAGTTGAGGTTTTTTTAGCCTTTCTAGTTTTGTCTTCAGCTGGAAGAATATCTATGTCCAGACTGCCAGGTTCAAGTGATTTCAATGCAAGACCAACAGCAACAGCAATAACAGCTTCTACAGAATGCCTTACCGAATCATCAGTAAGCAATTCACCTTCAAGTTGTATATCACCTAGCACATTAAACGGCTCAACAGGCAACCCGTGATGATCACTAAGGGTTTCTGCCAGACCTGCCATAAGAGAACAGCCACCACTGATAAGTATTTTATCAATTCGACTGCTTTCGCCGGAAGCCTGAAAACTGATGAATGATCTGCGTACGCTTGTAGATAGTTCTTCTAAAACACTACTAACTGCATTTTTTACATCTGCTTCTGATATGTTTTCTGGAAGGTTACCTTTTAGGATTTCTTCAGCTGCATGAAAATCAACTCCAAGGGAACGAAGAATTGCTTCAATGAAGCGACCTCCACCCATTGCGATATCTCTATTGAAGCTTGGAACTCCACCCTTAGTAATAACCAAGTTTGTATTATCTGAACCAACATTCAGAATAGTAATACACTCATCCTCGGATGGGTGGTATGAATTTTCATACGCTCGAAGCAAAGCGAATTGTTCCAGATCCACCGATGATGATTTGATGCCTGCTCCTTGAACAACGCTTCGATGAAGATTAATAATCTCTTTCTTAGCCGCAACAAGTAAAACTTCCATCTGACCTGGTGAAGACTCTTCATTAAGAATCTTAAAATCAATACTCACTTCATCCACGCGGAATGGTATGTGCTGTTCAGCCTCCCAGTGTATAGCTTGACGAGCCTGAGCCTCTGTCATTTTCTCCATTGGAATTCTACGAACGATAACACTTCTACCAGACACTGCCGAGTTAACAGTTTTCGTCTTTATACCGGATTTGGTCAAGGCATCTTTAATAGACTCTACAAGGTGGTCTCGATTAACCACTTCGCCGTCCATTACCGTATCAGGAGGTAATTCTACGATGGCATACTTGTTTAGCTTCAATCCCTTTCCAGCACGAACAAGTTCTACTACCTTTACCGAATGACTACCAATGTCCAATCCAACAGACGACTTTCCTGATCCTCCAAAGATCAGCATGTCTTCCCCCTCCTGCAATCGACTCTGAAATCGCCTAATTCATCTCAGAAGTCTGCCAATCCCATTAAATTGGGATAAGTTTCCTAACTTTGTTATTACACTAATAATAAGAGTGCTCAGCGTCAATACCCCAAATTCATAACTGATGAATTTCATATTTCCATTGACACAGCCTCAAAAAAATGTATCTTCGGTTTATAGGAGGTGTGCGGTTAATGGTAAATACCAAAAAAATTACTGGTTTAATAAGCAGCATAAGCGATATAGAAGAACAAGCAACAGCGTCTGTTCGCCTTACTGTTCCAGTCAGACCAGATCAAGAAGAAGTTCTTACCAGAATTGTCAGAACGATATCAACAAACAGATCAAAGAATAATAGGCAACAACGAATCACAAAAGCTTCAATAATAAGAGCTTACATAGATGCTATGTCTGCCCTAGTTTTAGATTATGAAGAAATTCCCGATGAAAAAGAATTAGCTAGAAGACTTATGGAATTTCTTTCTCGGTAATTATTAAAGCTCTGTACCATCAGCTATAGTTACCCCCTTAGGAACAACAATGATGCCGTCTCTGATGTACAAACCATCACCATCGAAATAATCAAGACCCTTTTTGTTTACCAGTTTAACATCATTACCAATTCTAACATTTTTATCTAGAATGGTATTTTCTATAATGCAGTTCCTACCAATGCCAAGAGAAGGTGACGTAACTTCAGCACCTGATTTTTTATATTGCTCTCGCCAGAAATCAGTTCCCATGTTAATGCTATTCTTTATTACGGAACCGTTCCCTATATAACTTCGGATTCCAATTATCGAGTTTTCGATATCTGCTCCTGAAATATCAGAAGCTCCGCAAACTATTGAATTGTTAAGTTTGGTATTTTTTATTCTGGCACCTGGAAGAGCTCTGGCTCTGGTATAGAGTGGGGTGAAATTTGAGTATAGATCAAATTCAGGCTTCGGCATTGCCATATCAATATTAGCTTTAAAGAAACTACTAATAGTTCCTATATCAGACCAGTAACCGTCAAATAAATAAGATGTTACCTTGTATCTCTCGATTGCATCAGGAATAATTTCTTTTCCGAAATCTGTTTTGTCTCTGTCTTCCTCCATAAGTATTCTTCTAAGAACATCAGGTTTGAAAAGGTAAATACCCATGCTGCCCAGATATGGTTTTTCTTCAGAAACTCCTTTTTGATCACTGGTAAGACCGCTAAGTTTCTCTAAAGATGGTTTTTCAACAAAACCCTTTATCAATCCATCTGTACCCACCTGCATTATGCCAAGGCTTGGCGCCTCTTCAGTGGTAACAGGTTTTGTAGCAATACTAATATCCGCTTTAGAAGCGATAAAATCTTCAACAAAATCTGTAAAATCCATTCTGTAAAGTTGGTCTCCAGAAAGAATAAGAACCATTTCAGGGTTTTGTGATAAAATATGAACAAGCCCCTGCCTTACAGCGTCTGCTGTGCCTTGGAACCAATCAGTATTCTCTGGAGTCTGTTCTGCTGCAAGTATTGAAACAAAACCATCAGAAAATCTATCGAACCTATAAGTTTGCCCAACGTGCCTGTTCAAACTCTCACTATTGTACTGGGTAAGCACGAGAATTTTCTTAATACCATTATTTACACAGTTTGATACAGGAATATCAATAAGTCTGTATTTACCACCAATTGGTACCGCTGGTTTGCTTCTATGAAGAGTTAAAGGGAATAACCTGGTTCCTCTGCCTCCGCCAAGAATTACAGAAACTATATCCATGAGAACCCTCCTGTTTATTTTATATACAAATGTAGAGTCAAATAAGATACATTTCTAAGCCTGAGTCAATGACTAGAATTTGTTGCATTTCTCTAACCGGAAGAAAGTCAAAGCAAAACCTTGACATTATTGAATAATTAGTATATTTGCTTTAGAGAAATGGAGGTTTCATATGAATATTGGAAATGTCAAGTGCCCTGTTTGTAACAAGTCATTAGTGCCTGTTAAGCTTCACTGCAAAAGCTGTGAGCTTTTTATTGAAGGAAGCTTCGAAATCGATACCATGGCAAAACTCGATTACGAAGATCAAGCTCTAGCAATTGCCTTTATAAGATGTTTTGGTTCTATAAAGAAATTGCAAGATGTATTAGGTGTCAGTTATCCCACAGCACGAGGTCGGCTGGAAAAACTTGTGGAAAAACTAAACTCGGGGATGAATGTGAATCCACCGCAGGCTAGCACTATCCAGCGTCTGGAAAACGGTGAAATATCAGTTTCCGAAGCATTGGAGGTGCTTTAAGATGCCTGCATTTCTTTTGATCTTTGGAATCAAGAAGGTAAAAATCCCGTTTCCCTGGTTTTTAATCTGGCTCTTACTTTTACCTCTAGTTCCAGTGGCAATCCTGATAAGTCCTTTTTTTAGAAAAAAACCGTATGGAAAAATTCTACAAAATGCTCATCTTGGCTGGTGGGTTCTTGTAAATTTTCACGGTCTGAAAATAGATATTAACAGTAAATCAAACGACAGAATATATCTGTCCTGGGTGTAAGGAGAAACTCATGAGTGATGCAAGAATGAAGATTTTAGAAATGCTTTCCGATGGAAAAATCACAACCGATGAAGCCTCGGCACTTCTGGAAAAAGTCACAGCTTCTGAAAAAGAAGAAGAAATCTCAAAACTAGAGCCGGTTAACAGTTCCATTCCTAGATATCTTCGAATTGTTGTAGACAGTGCTGATGGAGACAAAGTAAACATCAAAGTGCCAATGAGTCTGATAAAAACTGGAATTAAACTTTCTGCACTAATGCCAGCGGACGCAACTGAAGCCATGGAAGACCAAGGAATAAATCTTTCTATGCTAAAAGATCTGCCATCTGACGAGCTGATTGAAGCGCTTAAAGAGCTTGAAGTTAATGTTGATAGTGCCGATGGAGATATAGTTCGAATTTTCACAGAATAGGATAGACCATATTATTTTTGTAGATTACCCCCTGAACTAATGAAAAACTTAAATCAGGGGGTTTCCAATGAAAATAGCACTTACAGGTCAACCAGGTAGCGGAAGATCCACTTTATATAAAGCACTATCCGGTTCTTCCAACGCAGATACCTCAAAACCACTCACAGTACTTGTGCCTGACGAAAGAATTGATTTTCTTAAAGAACACTGGAATCCTAAAAGTGTTGTAAATGCAACCGTTACATTCTTTGATGTTCCTTCACCGTGTTTCAATCCTAAAAACATGGGAAGAATCAAAGAATCAAATGCTGTTGCTTATGTTCTTGATAATTATGCTCTGGGCAACCTGGAAGAAACATTCCTGCAAAACGAATCTGAACTCATGATCTCTGATTTTGCCATAATGGAAAAAAGAGTAGCTCGTCTTACAAAAGAGAGCAAGGCAAAACAGGCGGAAGCACAGTTACTACTTAGATGCATGGATTCCATTGAAAATGAAATTCCCCTTCGCTTGGTAAATTTGACAGAACAGGAACTAGATATACTTTCCCCATTCTCGCTTGCATCGTTAAAACCACTGCTTGTAATCTCCAACCGATCCGGTGAAGGCATAAGCGAAGAAAAATCAGTAACCGAGCTTGTAAAAAAACATGGTGGTGCTTTTCTGGGAATTGATAGTGGATTTGAGCTTGAGCTTTGTGATTTCCCTGAAGAGGAAAGAGCAGAATTTCTTGAATCAATGGGTTTCGCGGCTGCAGGAAAAGCCAGAGTTCTTACAGCAGCGTACGCTCTTCTTGATCTTGTAAGTTTCCTTACAATGGGGAAAGACGAAGTGCGAGCATGGCCCATCAAAAGAGGTAGCTCTGCCCTTATTGCAGCAGGAACAATACACTCTGATCTTGCAAGAGGTTTTATCCGTGCCCAGGTAACACCTTACAATTCATTTCATAATACACCTAGTGAGGTAGAACTTAGAAAAACCGGTTCAGTTGGCCTTCAGGGAAAAGAATATGTGGTGCAGGATGGAGATATTCTGGAAATCAAATTTTCAGTTTAAGGAATTGTCAATAAACTTTTAAGCAAACCATAACTTCACCACTGTACAGCTTAATGTATCGGTATAATACGCAGCTATCCTGGGCTCCAGTAAGGCACTGGTTTATGTGCCACCG
>JAOZUR010000026.1 GCA_029938555.1 Candidatus Sabulitectum sp.
ATATTCTGGGTATACAACCCAAAATATATATTTCAAACCTCCAAATCCATTAAATCTTGTTACAGAACAAGCAATAAACACACCACATCCGTTATCCCTTAGTACCGCAACTTGGGGTGAGATTAAAGCAATTAGTTTCTAAATTGCACCATTAATGGGCAGATGGTTAATGCTGTCTGCCCTATTCATTTCATTCCTTAGAATCTCTGTATGAAAAATAATCTTTGCTTCCATGTTGTATGCTTCTGAAATTCGAAGCGCTTCCATTCTGGCCAATATTGATACTGAAGAACCGGGTGGGGAGATACTAGCAGACTCTTCAAATAATGAAAGAGCTAAAATGTAAATTCTTAGATTATAAGCCTTTACTGCCCTATTAAAAAGATACTGATCTTGAGGAATGCTGGGGACTGGCCAAAGTAATCCAGGCAGCATTAAAAACAAAACAAAGAAAGACAACACAATAAGTTTGATTTTCTTTATAACTCTAAATTTATTGTATAAATACTGAATTCCAGCTGAAGCAACAGCCAAAGTCACAGGTACCGCTGGAAGCCAATATCTTTCAGAGTGTACAAAAGCGAGGGAAGCAATAAATGCAATAAACAATGGCAATAATAAAAATGGATTCTTCCTTACTAATAAAAGAAATGGTACTAACCCCAGTAGAATGAATGCGATCAATAAGTACCTTGGCAAAATAAGATACTTCAGTGAAGAATCTATCGCTAAGTCTCTTTCAAGATCGAAATACGTGTCAAAAGGCTTATAGCCTAAAAATGCTCCTAATTTAACGCCCAATAATCGAAATTCCTTTGTTGGGTTATTAACAATCCAATTTACAGCCTTATTCATCCAGTATTTATTAACTTCGGAAGAGGTCTCTGCTCCATTTTCAAAAGCAACTCTAACTGCCACCTGATGTATATCTTCTTGTGAATTTTCAATCAATTGATATTCTGGGATAGGAGGCCCATAACCAGAAGCACTCTCAGCATGCCCTAAAACTAAATTCAATCCAGTTGACGAAGCAAATGGTGAAAATACACCATGTTGCCAGTAATGATAACCCGACAGAAATAGAATAGGAACAAGAAATCCTAATAATGTGTATGAAAAATACTTATACTGCTTTCTTTTTAATGATCTAATGATAGAAGGCAAAAGTAGTAAAATAAAGGGGGGGCGAAGACCTGATACTAATCCAACGACAAAGCCTGATGTTAAAAATCTCCAACTACACTTACTGTCTAAATTAAATTCTTCTAAAGCCCAAATTAGTATAAGAATTGACAGAAATGATATAGGTAATAAAGTAAATTCATAAAAAGTTACTGGAGCATACAACAGCCACAAAGAACTTCCGATAAATGCTAATATCCTAGATGCTTTCAATTTAATACTCAGATAGAAAATAAAAAATGCACAGAAGATTCCTAATAATGATTGAATAATGAATATTAGCTCATTGTTAAGCTCGAAAAAATACAACGGAACAAGGGCAAAAATATAGAGAGGGCTTGCATATGAAAAACCATCTGAAGTATTAACTCCTAGAAGAATTTCTTTCGCACATTGCTCATATCTTGCTGATGCTAAAGTAGGAGAATAAGTCAAAGTTAATTCTGAAGTTGGATTAAACAAAGAGTAAACATGAGGAATCTTTACAAACATACCAAGAACTAACAACCCAATCAGCCAGAATCGATTTTTTCGAGAAACAAAACCTTTTAACTCAGCTAGCATAATATTCTCATAATTCCTTTTGTGAACTAAGTGTTTAAGTGAGTCTCATAAAAAACACATCTCAAGGACAGATGCTACAATGTCGAAAATTTCAATATTTATTATATGTATCAATAGAGAAATATTAAGGCATTTCAATTTTCGGTCAAGTCCATAAAACAAAAGAATTTAAAAAAACCTACTCTTGAAATAAACAAATTTCAGCTGGTATCACGTTCTATTGTTTGTCAATCAATTCAACAGCTCTGTTAAGGAATTTCTTGATTTCCTCCAGAGAATCATTAGCATCCAACATGGATTCCACAGCCATGGGAATGAATGCATCACCGGCAAGTATGGCTTCAGCAGCTTCTAAATGAGATGGATAATTTGAATGTACCGCAAAGGCCGATTGAATAAAAAGCTCTGATTCCGTTGAGAATTCTGAATCAAGAAGAGAAGATACCAAAACCTCATTCCATCGTTTGGGAAGATCTTCAACTTCACGGTTGATTCTTGTTATTGCCTTACTTTTCATTGGTTTCCTTTTCATTCACAGCCCTCATAAGTTGATATAAGTTTTTTCTCAAAGTTTCCATGTTGTATGAACTGGTAAGTTTGCCATCATAAGCTAATCTAAAACGACCAGTTTCTTCACTGACAATAACAACCAAAGCATCGGTTTTATTAACAATGCCTTTTGCTGCCCTGTGTCTTGTTCCCAAAGACACAGTATCTACACTTAACTCAGCAAGTTCTAAAATGGCTCTGGCCATTATTATCTTATTATTGTGAATAACTATAGCTCCATCATGATATGGGCCTGGAGGTGTTAAAAATGATTCAAGAAAACCAGCTGTTGCTGGAATGTTTTCAAAATGAAATGGGTCTGTACAATGGGCATCAATACTTTCATTTCTAACAAAAATCATTAAACCACCGTAACTAAACTCTCTGAGATAATTACATGTTTCTAAGACTGCTTCTATGGATGAAATTTTTGTTTGCTCTTCGTGATCATGTTTGAAATCAAAAAATCTAATCTCACTGAGATAACGTCCAAATCTGGTGAGAATTGTTTTAACTTCCTGACTGAAAATAACAATCAGAGCAAAAATACTAACAGATGCAAGTTTACCGGTTATAAAACCTATTGAATAAAATCCGATAAAATTCAACAGAACACTAACACCCCATACAAGAACAATCGCCACGATCACCCGCATAACAGGTTGACCCCAGATAGCTCTTAATAGAAGCCATACGATATATGTTATTAAGGCAACATCAAGAACCTGGATCAACCAGAATGACGAGAAAAGAGGATGCCCAAGAAGATTCACAAAGATCTCCTAAGTTTTTTTGTAATTTTAAGCGCTGCAACAGTTCCAGATACATCATGAACCCTTACAATATCAACTCCAGGGGTCAAGGCAGTTACAATATGAGTAACAGAATCTCGGTGAGCTGCATTTTCAATTCCAGTAATGGTTTTTAAAAAACTTTTTCTTGAATGTCCAAGAAGAACACGGCATCCTGTGGCTGAACTTATAAACTCAAGAGAGTTAATAAGCGATAGATTATCTTCCAACCTTTTGCCAAAACCAATTCCCGGATCCACAATGATTTTTTCCCTAACCATTCCTTTGCTCACAAGAGATTCAACCCTAGTTAAAAGATAATCGATTATCTCTCGCGAGACATCCGTATAAGCTGGATCAAGCTGCATGGTCTCTGGAATGCCCTTCATGTGCATTAAAACAACTGGTAGATTCAAAGAAACCGCAAGATCAATCATTCCTGGAGTTTCCATGGCATTAATGGAATTTATCATACCAGCACCTGCTTTGACAGAAGCTTTTGCAACTTGTGGAATGCAGGTATCAATACTAATTGGTACAGATGATAACTGTCTAATTTTCTCTATCACAGGAATAACCCTGTCTAACTGCTCTTGTGCAGTTACAGACTTTGCACCTGGACGGGTGGATTCTCCGCCAATATCTATAATATCAGCCCCTGCTTTTTCCATACAGATAGCCTGTTTTGCAGCGATTTCAGGATTTGAGTAATTTCCTCCATCACTGAACGAGTCAGGGGTAATGTTCAAAATACCCATGACAAGCGGTGTGTTTGCATAAAAAAGCTTTTTATCATTCACTTCAAGAACTGCAGGCAATTTTAAACCAATAACAATTTTTTTAGTTTTTTCTGAAATAGATTCCAGACCAAAAGGCTGATTTCTAAGAGAATAACAACCACGAAGGATTGTGGCTGGTGTTCCATAAATCACAGCTTTAGATCGGTGAATGTTGCAGGTAAGAACCTCACGATGAACAAGAGCGTCAGCTCCGCCAGAAAGCATACACTGCTTAAGAATGGAAGCTGCAGGGCTTGGCAGATCGTCAATAAGAATAGCAAGAACTCGGTCTCGAAGAGAGACCCTAGGCAGACACCCGCCATCAGCCCCCACGAGATTAATTAAATAATCCCATGGCAAGCTCTGCCCTGACTTAAGCAATCTTATGGAACTCACCGCCCCTGAATGCTCCTTCCAATAAGAGAAAGAGCTTCACTTCTTGTCTCTGGTCGTTTCAAATACCCTCTCATGGCACTTGTGACAATTCGGCTGTCTCTTTTTTTAACTCCGCGCATGGCAAGACACATGTGTTCAGCTTCCATAACCACCATTACACCTTTAGCCTTAAGCTCTTCCATAAGAGTATCAGCTATTTCAGTTGTAAGTCTTTCTTGAATGGTGGGACGGGCGGCAAGGTTTTCAACCAACTCAACTATGGAGCTTAATCCTGCGATTCTATCTTCCGCAGGAAGGTATACAACATCACAACGACCAAGAAATGGAAGAAGATGATGCTCACACGTGGATGAAAAACTAATGTCTTTCACTATAATCATTTCGTTCTGATGAAGTTCCTGCATTACACTCATAGGAGTTCTGGAAGATGGATCAAGCCCTCGGCAAAGTTCTGCCATGGACTTTGCCACTCTCTCAGGGGTTCTGCTTAAACCTGGGCGATTTAGGTCTTCACCTATCCCCTCCAGCATCAGTCTCACTCCCTGCTCCACTTTCTTCAGATCCATCATCTTTCACCTCCTCTTCACTGCTTTCTGCTTCATGGTCTGTATCTGACTTAACAGAAGAGTCAAGATCAGGTGTTTCTAAACCTGGGAATTCCATTCCTGGTCTCAATTCTGCAAGTATTTTCTTGATTTCAGAACTTGAAACCGTTTCGTTTTCAAGAAGTTCTTCTGAAAGCTTTTCAACAATGTCTTTGTTATCTTCAAGAATAACCAGAGCTGCTTTGTAAGCCTCTCCTATTATTCTTCTGATCTCATCATCAATAACCCTTGCTGTGTATTCGCTGTATGTTTTAGTGCGAGCCATGTCTCTTCCAAGAAATACCGGACCATGATCGTCTGAAAAAGAAACTGGACCAAGTTCAGGGCTCATGCCCCAATTGCAAACCATCTTTCTTGCAAGATCTGTGGCACGATCGAGGTCATTGCCAGCACCGGTACTTAGTGTATCAAGAAATAACTTTTCAGCACCTCTTCCACCTAGTAATCTGGCTAAAACACTTTCACAGTATTCAAGAGAGTAATTGTGCCTTTCAGCTTTTGGAAGAAAACTCGTTACACCCAATGCTTGGCCTCTTGGTACAATTGTAACCTTATGGAAAGGGTCAGATTGAGGGCTGAAAATATTAACAATAGCGTGCCCACTCTCATGAACCGCAGTAAGTTTCTTTTCCTCTTCAGTCATTACCATGCTTCTTCTTTCAATACCCATGATAATTCTGTCTACTGCATTATCAAAATCACCCATTTTAATGGAATCTGCGTTCCTTCTTGCAGCATGAAGAGCTGCTTCATTTGCAAGAGATTCCAAATCTGCACCGCTGAAACCAGGTGTTCGTCTTGAAATAATTGCAAGATCCACCTCTTTGTGAAGAGGCATTCTGGCAGTATGTACTTTTAGAATCGCTTCGCGACCTTTAACATCAGGCATGCCAACTGTGATTCGCCTGTCAAAACGACCTGGTCTTAGAAGAGCAGCATCAAGAACATCAGGTCTGTTTGTTGCTGCAATAACAATCACACCCTGATTGTCTGCAAAACCATCCATTTCAACAAGAAGAGCATTCAGTGTCTGTTCACGCTCGTCATGCCCACCGCCGAGACCGGTACCACGCTGACGACCTACTGCGTCGATTTCATCTATAAAAATAATGCTAGGGGATTTTGCCTTAGCCTGCACGAAAAGATCACGGACACGGCTTGCTCCCACACCAACAAACATTTCAACAAAGTCAGAACCACTCATGGAGAAGAAAGGAACCTTTGCCTCGCCAGCAACTGCTCTTGCAAGAAGGGTCTTTCCTGTTCCTGGAGGACCAATAAGCAAAACACCTTTTGGAATTTTACCTCCAAGTTTCTGGAATTTTGCAGGCTCCTTCAAGAATTCAATGACCTCTTCAAGCTCTTGTTTTGCTTCATCACAGCCAGCTACATCTTCAAATGTATTCTTAGGCTGATCACCGGTAACAAGTTTTGCTTTACTCTTTCCAAAACTAAAAGCCTGACCGCCACCTGACATTCTTCTCATGATAAATATCCAGAGAATTATAAAAAGAAGAATCGGTCCCACATTGATAAGTATTGCCATAAGACCACTAGGGCCTTTTCCTGAAACATCCACATTCTGTTCTCGTAATAAATCTATAGAACCTGGATCCTCAAAAGGAATAAAACTTGAATACTTTAAATACTGCTGAGTGCTCTGACCATCTGCAATTGTTTGTGGCGATCTGAATTCTCCGTTAACATCTCCACCTGTGGAAAGAACTGCTGTCTCTACTTTTCCCTGCCTAGCGAACTCTAACAACTCAGAGTAGGTAATAGAAGCGCTGTCTGATCCTGAACCTAGAAAAATCACTAATACATAAGCAAGAAGACCCAACATAACCCACATTGTAATGGTTCTGAACGTACAACCACCAAGACCCGGCGGAGTCGGTATGGGATTCTTACTTTTGTTTTTATTCTTTTCTTTATCTTCTGGAGGTGTTTTGTTTTCACTCACTGTGGGTATTCTCCGTTTCTTCCCTCAAGGCAACAATATCAGGCAAATTCCTGTAAAAGCCACCAGGGCCATCAAGCCCGTACCCGACCACAAATTTGTCAGGTATCGTAAAAAGGGTTTTATGTAAATCCGCTTCCACTGTTCTTCTAGATGGCTTATCAAGAAGAACAACGCTTCGGATTGATCTAGGGTTTCTTGATTTAAGTAATTTCTGAATATACGCCAGTGTAAGGCCAGTGTCTACAATATCTTCCACAATGAGAACATTTTTATCATGAAGAGGGAAAGATGTATCAAGCGTAAGACGAACTTCACCGGAAGAAACTGTCTCCTCACCGTAACTAGCTGCTCCTATAAATTCAACTCTCACAGGCAAATCCATAACTCTTATTAAATCTGCTGCAAACATAAAAGCACCGCGTAGCAGTGGAATAACCACCAGCTCTTCGCCTGCATAAAGTTCTGTAAGCTCTGCGCCAAGCTGAGATACCTTTTCCGCAATCTCTGAAGCACTCACCAGAACATCAAACTTGGTATTCATTAAAACCTCCCGGAGCTTCTGGCCTCTACTCGAACCAGTTCACCCTCTGCAATAAGCCTTTTGCCCCCTGGAAGAATGTGTTTACCTTTTCCTCCACGGTTAAGCCAACTCAGTATTTTATTAAATTCTTCAAATCCATTTCTTGGTTTCTCCGCCATCTGCCACAAAGTCAAACTGGCTAATACATCAGGCATCTCAAGAAGTTCCTTTCTTGAAATAGCATCTTTCTGTGAAAACATGGAAAGCTGCTCCTGAAGATCCCTCCAACTACTTAAAAGTGAGCCCGACCTTGTTATACCATTAACAGCTTCAGGGAAATTCTTTTCTATCACAGGCATAATTTCCAGCCTTAATCTATTTCTGGAAATATCCAAATCTTTGTTAGTGGCATCTTCAATCCAATTAAAACCCTTTTCTTTAAGCCAGTTTCGTATCTCATTACTGTGTAAATCTAAAAGGGGTCTTACCACAGGAGAAATACCTCGATAATCCATTCCCCCAAGGCCGCGAAGACCAGCGCCTTCAAAAAGCCTCATCAAAAGCGTCTCTGCCCGGTCGCATGCAGTATGAGCAACAGTTACAATTCCTGGCTGCTTTTTATAAAGATCCTGCCTGGTGGAACTCCACCGGCTTTCCATTGATCCACCAGATTTAGACACTGGCTTTTCACAGTTGAAAACCAGCCCAAGTGTTCCGGCTAAATGGCTCACAAAGGCCTCATCAGCAGCAGCTTCTTTTCGCAGCCCATGATTAATATGAAGAACATCAACATTCCATCTTCTAGCAGGAGCAAACCTATGAAGAAGATAAAGCATTGCTACAGAGTCAGCTCCACCTGAAACAGCAGCAGTAATACGGCTGCCTGTAGGAAGTAAAGATAACTTGGAAATGGTGTTCAAAAATGTCTTTTCTATTACCCTCATAAATCTAATATAATCCTTATATACATTTTGTCAGTTATGGTTTTAAAACTTGCATAAATTAAGGAAAGGATTTAATGAAATCTACCGAGAATTCACCTATCGATTTAGACAGTGGAATTGTCTATGATGAATTAAATCCAACACCCCAAAAAAGCAAAAAAATTCCTTGGATTTTTGTAACATCAGGCTTAAGTTTAATTCTTATTACTATTCTTCTTTTTATCAAACCAGAGAACTCTCAGTTTATAGACTCCCCGCCACCAGCAGAGCAGGCGGAAAGAGATTCTATTTTTGTCGCTGCTGAAGTGATTAATATATATATTGAAAGCTTTGATTCCCTTCCAGCTACAGCTGATATTTCTCTTCCTGTAAATTTGATTTATACAAAAGAAGACGAAATCTCATGGGCAATTGAAACCGAAACAGGTCTTTACTACACATCAGATATGAACATTGGGGCGTTCAAATTAGGAGAGATATGATTTCAACAAACAAGGGTTTCACTTTGATAGAACTTATGATAGTTGTTGTAATCATTGGAATTCTAGCTGCAATTGCTATTCCAAAATTTCAGGATGTTACTAGAAGTGCTGAAAATGCTGCTTGCAGATCAAATATGAGAAATATCATTACAGCTCTTAATATGTATCTTATGGAAAACAACCAGTACCCAGGGGCTTTTGAAGGACATGTCTGGAGAGAAATCAGCTATATAGATGGTTATGCCCGAAAAGATTTTCGCTGCCCATCAACAAACAGCGCATATCGATTCAGAATAAATGGTGACGATTATAATCTCATAAGCATCAGGGGTTGGAATTCCAGCTGTGTAAGAAATCATGGCGATTACAGAAACAGTGTATATCGCCCTTAACAACCAAATCAACACGGATAAAAAAGGGTAAACTGATGTCTGATAAAAAAACGATAACTCTTCATAAATCGCTAAAATTTACAGATTTGTTTTCCATTGCCACTGGGGCAATGATCAGCTCTGGTTTATTTGTTCTTCCAGGGCTGGCGTACTATTATGCTGGACCTGCTGCGATAGCAGCTTATGTTCTTGCTGGTATACTTATTCTTCCAGCTCTCTTCAGTAAAGCTGAACTAACAACTGCAATGCCTAAAGCAGGTGGTGATTACTATTTTATTGATAGATCTCTTGGTCACATGGCAGGCACAATAGCAGGTATTGCTGCGTGGGTTAGTTTAAGCGTTAAAACTGCCTTCGCTTTTGTAGGAATAAAAGTTTTTCTTGAAGTTCTTGTGCCTGGGGTAGATAGTCTTGTTATAACCATGGCGGCACTGGTATTTTTCACTTTTCTTAACTTAAGGGGCGCTTCCCACGCTGGCCGAGCACAAGTTCTAATGGTAATTGGGTTACTAGCAATTTTGCTGGTTTTTTCCATACTGGGAAACCTTCATACAGATGCATCAAGAATGGTTCCATTCGCCCCTGGCGGATTTAAAGGCATACTCGAAGCAACTGCTCTGATTTTTGTGGCATTCGGGGGGCTCACCAAAGCTGCCAGTGTAGCCGAGGAAGCCTCTAATCCCAAAAGAGATATTCCATTAAGCATGATAACATCTCTGGCAGTGGTAACTTTCCTTTATTTCACCGCAGTAACTGTATGTGTTGGAACTCTTGATGGTGCAATTCTAGCAGATTCTAAAACACCACTGTCTGATGCTGCCCAAACATTCGCAGGAAATACAGGATTTATTGTTCTTGCTCTTGCAGCGGTTTTTGCATTTCTCTCCACTGCTAACGCTGGAATTATGGCCTCTGCCAGATTTCCAATGGCTATGAGTAGAGACCGATTAATACCATCTGTTATTGGGAAAATTGGGGCCAAAAGAGGTACACCATGGTTCGCCATTGTACTCACAAGTGTTTTCATAGGGGCAATGCTTTTTCTTGATTTTGTAAGACTTGTTAAAATGGCAAGTGCAATGCAGATTTTCCTGTTCATGCTCACAAATATTGTAGTAATTGTCATGAGAGAAAGCCGTATTCACACATACAGACCTTCATTCAAAAGCCCTTTATACCCGTGGATGCAAATTGCCGGTGCAGCCACAATGTTCATGCTGCTTGTTATGATTGGGATGGAAGCTCTTATTGCATGTTCAATAGTGGTCTTCGGTGGATCAATATGGTACTTCCTTTATTCAAGAAAACGGGTTGCTAGGGATTCTGCACTGCTTCACCTTGCTGCTAGGATTTTTCCGAAAGAACTTAGAATTAGAAACGAATCCATCACAAGAGAACTTAAAAAAGTGCTGATGGAAAGAGATATCATCACAGAAGATCGATTTGATAAACTGGTGCTGACCTCGGATATTATCGACATTAAACCTGCCATGGAACTAGAAGAATTTCTATCTCTAATTGCTTTAAGAATAGCACCTTCTCTGGATATGGAACCAAATCAATTGTTCAATCTTCTGCTTGAAAGAGAAAAAACATCTCCCACAGCTCTCCGGCCTGGTTTAGCAATCCCACACATCATAATTCCAGGAACAGAGAAGTTCACCGTTAACCTTGCAAGATGCAGTGAGGGAATAAATTTTGGTGAAAATACTGAACCTGTACACATTGTATTTATTCTGGCAGGAACTATGGATCAGCGAAATTTCCATCTGAAAGCGCTGATGGCCATAGCAGAGATAACAACTGCAGCCGGTTTTGATCAAGCATGGAAAAAGTGTCGTTCAACTGAAGGTCTACGGGATCTTGTACTGCTTTCAAAGAGGCGTCGAGAAGTCTAAACCACACAATAATCCACTATACTGTTCTTAGATTAGTTACTGGATTATACTTGAATAATCAATTCTTACTAGGAGGCTATAATGGCTGAAACTAACAAAGCAACCAAATTAGATGCAAACATTGATGATTCGCAGTTTAATAACCATTCCGAGAAAAAGAAGAAGGAAGACTCAAAATTACTGCCATACCTTTTAGGTGGACTAATTCTTTTAACAGCATTCTACTTCATCAGTGAAGACAGATTCTCTTCAAATACTCCCAAAGAGTTAACAGCTGAACAGGAACAAATTCAGACAGAAGTAACTGATATCGTTGAAAGTTATGTGACTGAAAATGGTTCGCTTCCTGATGATCCTAATCTGTTAAATCTTCCAGAAAACTCTGAAATCATCATGGGAGATGGTGGTGAATGGGTTGTTAGCACCCCTGACGGACAGTTGATTTTTTCAGAGAATATACTGCCCCCTTATGAAGATGGTCCCCTTGGTGAAGATATTCAATAAAACAGAAAGACGCCGGAATAAACCAGCGCCTTCTATAAATGGTAGCGGCGGAGGGACTTGAACCCCCGGCCAGTGGATTATGATTCCACTGCTCTGCCAACTGAGCTACACCGCCTCTGCACACAGCAAAAATACTTCTATATCATGAATTTGTCAAGATAGCTTCTGATTTTGATTCTGATTTGATTTGTCGTAACATGATGGAATCACCAGTTCGAACTTTTTTAAAAATACCGCCCCCGATAAACAAGCATATTACCAAAGTTAACAAAGAGATGACAATAAAGAGAAGAATGATGTAACTAACTATCATAGGCACTGTAAAAACATAAAATGCAAGAAAAATTACTGCAAAGAAGAGTACAGTATAAACAGGAAAAAGAATGATTTTTAATGCTTTAGAAGTCATTTCAGTTCTTTTCTGAAACCAGTTTTCAAGCATTTCAAGTTTCGCTTTGTCTGAGAAATCAAAAGTAACCACATCTGAGTGATCTGTATAATCATTCATATTCTTCAAGCCTTTCAATTATTTCATTCAACACAAAGTTTTTTTGCTGTTCCTGAAGAGCTCTACCCCTTTCTTGAACCCGAAGTAAAACAGAAACAACTCCAGACCATCTAATAATGCTTGCGGTAACTGTATAATCTCTAACAATGGCCAAAAGACCCTCCATATTCTTGCATTCCCCTTTGCGGGCACAGCAAAAAAGCGTAGCTGAAGGCCTGTTTCGCCCTGGAACTTCTTCACATGAAACTCTTCCTCCCATACCATTGTTAGCCAAAAGAGAAGTAATCGTTTCAAATAGCAATCGAATGTGCATAGACAATTCTATTACAGAAACAGAAGCACGCATAAAATCTTCAAGGCTATAGTAGAAATCAGTAATAACAGTATCTGGAATATCTGAAAGAATTTTTCGGATTTCATCTAATTGATTCACATCATTCATCCTCATACCTTGGTCAAAATCTCGAAAACTACCAAAACTATCTTGAATAGCATTTTTTACTAAAGAATAAGCATCTTCCATCTGATCAAAATGCTCTCGCTCTGCAACAAAATCAAAAACATCAACCCAAACACCCTTTCGCTTGGAAGGGGATTTAAATGAATTGACTCCTATGCCCTTTTGAAGGCTAAGATTTTTTACCAATTTAAGTATTTTTGTGTCATGGCTGTTTTCGTCACTATCATTCTCTGATGAGGTTACAAGAAGAAGTTTCAACTCAGCATTAAACGTAGTAATGTTCTCGAGAGCAATATATGCTTGATTAATTCCTGTGCTTCGGCATTCTCCTATTAAAAGAGGTAAAAGAGCCCGGCCAATATGTTCAGTGCCTCCGTAATGATGAACTCTATGAAGTCGCTCAATACCTCTTGAAACCAATAATTTACGAAGGTACTCTCTAATGACTTTCAGGTCAGTTCTAGTGGCACTCATGCCATTAGAGCCTGTCATTTCTACCCGTAGGGAGACAATACCATCGTGTGTAGTATACTTTCTCTGATGGCTCACCGTAGAGCCTGGCCAAGCCACGGAAAGAGCTGCAGTAAGATTCTGGAAGGAAATATCTCTTTCGTATCCTACAATATTAATTCCTGTAAGGTGTTCTCCCTTAGCCCTTATATTTCGAATTCTATAAAAAGGTGCCCCACCCTTTGTTCTCACATTTTCTACCAGATCATGATTTGTTTTAACGATCCATGCAAGATCTGTTTTTTTTCTTGCAAGAAGATACTGATCTGATCGCGAACTGATAAAAAGAACAAGCTGGCCTTTTTTTCCTAAAATACCATCTGGAATAACATCGTGATAAATTCTACCTAGCTCCTCCAACATACCCTGATAACACTCTACCCTGTCAGCGGATCGGTCTAACAGAGATATAACACCCTCGCGTCCCACTGCAAGTCTCTGAAGCAATTTACTGAGTTTATTGGCATCATTTTTGAATTTCTCTCCACGGGCTTCTGAATCATTTATTACAATTCCTGTAATAATTATACCCCGGCGAACTCCCTGCTTTTCCACAGTAAAACCTTCTAAAAGATCCAGATTCCAACCCTCATGATGTAATTCTCCTATAACAATTGAAGCAAGTCCGGCCCAGTCAACAGCACTGACTCCTAAAAGAGCAAGGCCATCATTCACATCAACAGTTATTGAAACATCCTCATCAGAATTAAACAGCTGAGAATAAATCTTCTGCCTGCGATAACCTGGGATCACCACAACTGGGCAAGTTTCACCAAAACAACTGGGCTGCATTTCCTGAATGTGTTCTTCTTTTCTCATTCGCTAATTATGAAACAGAATTGATTAAATAACCAGTATTGACAGATTCGAATAAATCCTGTATATAACAGCCTCACTGAGGGCGAGTAACTCAGTTGGCTAGAGTGCCTGCCTTACAAGCAGGACGTCGGGGGTTCAAGTCCCTCCTCGCCCACCAAAAAACCGAAAGACATTGTCTTTCGGTTTTTTTTATTCTTAAATTAGTATAAAATTTATCTGGCTAATCGAAAACCGGTGTACCAGTTGATATCACCATACCCAAGTTTTCTAGTGAACCCCATGGTCATTGCAAACTCAACCTGAGCCCAGCTACCACCCATTACGCTTATTGTGGTGTCAGCAGGACAGGAAACCATTTCAGCTGCATTTCCAGCCAAATCTGCCAATCCACCGGTTGATAAAGGATAAGAGCCACAAGGGGCTGTATACAGGAAACCATCCAGATCTCTCTGCTGCCAGTTATCTAAAGCCATGTAATTAGCAGGAACACCTGGAACCTCTGCTGGAGCAAGCTCACCCCAAGGGTACTGCTCATTTATATCTCCAGCAATGCCTAGAGATGCCGCATACTCCCATTCATTTCTAGTGGGTAATCTAGCCCCAAGAACGGATGCAGCAGCCACAGCTTTCTCTGGACTTACATTTACTACTGGGTAATCTGGATATTCATAAAAATAACTTTCCATCCCAAGGAATCCAGGGTCTGCTGGATGAGGCCAATCACCCTGATCTGCCAGATATCGGAAAAGTCTGTTATTAACCTCAAACTTCTGCAATTGAAATGACTGGACTTCCACAGTTTCACCGGAAGAATTAACAAAAGTTCCGCCAGGAATACTGATGAATACCGTGTCTTCTGCTTCAACAGGCATAGCGGCAGGAACTATTACTTGCTCTTCGCCGCACGCCAGAATTAAAACAAAAAACACAATCAGAAATGTTTTGTAAAAAAAACTCATTCTACTGAGTTTCTTTCTTATCTCCCGGTTTCAAAATAATTGCCACAGGAATTATTACACAGTACCCCAGAATAAGCATTATAGGAGAAACTGAGATATGCCCGGCTCTTAAAAGAAACCATCCAGCTGTGATGATAACAAGACCAACTGCAAAAAGGATGTAGTTAATTGTGCTGAAAGGCGCGGTGTTTTGTCTGCTCTGAGAAGATGCAGGCTTTTTATCTTTAGCCATTTTCTTCCTTTCGGTTTAATATTAAGCTAATCTGATTCCAATGTACTAATCTAAAACATATTCTGCTGAATTGGGAAGTGCATCTATCCATCCTTGCGATACCGAATGATTTATTGCATCACCAACAACATAGAATGAACCGGTAACAACCATGGGAGAGTCTTTTGCTATTTGCCGACAACGAATCATAGCATCTTCAATCCTATCTTGCGCTTCCACACGAAAACCCTGCTTTTCCATATATGCTGCAAGATCCGCTGCAGGCAGTTTTCTTTCACTGTTGGGAGTAGTGGTTATAACTGTGCCAGAAACACCTTTAAGAAGTTTCACCATCTTCTGCCATGGTTTATCACTTAAAAATCCCACAACCATAGGAATATTTCTATCCCATTTTTGTATGTACTTAACAAGAGCTTCCATGGATTGTGGATTATGAGCCACATCAAAAAGAATTGATGGGGTTCCCTTTCTATGATCAAGTCTTCCAGGCCACCTTAATGAAGAACATGTTCTATTGTAAGCGGCATTCAGTTCAGTTTCAGATTTTTTAAACAACTGTTGAGCAGCAGTATAAGCCAACCCACTATTGTGGATCTGGTGTTCTCCTGGAAGAGGGCTTATTGTGACTGTCACAGGAAGAACCCGCTTAAGATTTTGTGCTTTAACCGCTTTTTGTATTATCTCTTCAACACCTGAAGTCTGCAAGGCTGTTATAAGAACAGTTCCAGGTGCAGCTACTGCTACCTTTTCTGTGGCGATTTTTTCCCTGGTATCTCCCAATATTCTGCTATGCTCTACCCTGACTCCTGTAAAAATTGTACCGGCTCCATTATAGGTTCTTGTGGCATCAAGCCTTCCCCCAAGACCGGCTTCCGCCAAAACCCATTCCACGCCTGATAGTGCGAAATACCAAGCTGCCATAGCAGTAGTAATTTCAAAAAATGTTGCCGAATGTTTTCTGATAGTATGCCTGTAGTCAGTGATGAATTTAGCAACACTTTCTTCAGTTATCCACTTATCATTAACCACAATTCTTTCCCGATAATCTAGCAAATGAGGTGATGTACCCCGCCCCCAGGATATACCCAATTCACCTGCAATGCCTGAAAGAATAGCTGCTGTGCTTCCTTTTCCATTTGTACCTACAATATGAACAGTATTAAATTCTCTTTCAGGATGACCAATATCTGCCATCATGGAAAGCATCCTATCCAGTCCATACTTCATGCCCATTCGTCTTCTGCTGAACAACCACTTTTCAGCTTCCCTATAGTTCATTGCGACAACCTTTCCAGCAGTTTCACTATAGAAGTTTCCTGTTTTTTTCTAACGGTATCCTGAGCAGAAAGAACTTCATCATGGCAGACTGAATCACCACTTTCTGTGGCATTGGTAATAAGTGCCATGGCAAGAACCCGACACCCCAAACCTCTTAAAGTAAGCGCTTCCTGAGCTGTAGACATGGAAACTGCTGAAGCACCGCTTTTTCTGATAAGATCAACTTCAGCTGCGGTTTCATAAGCAGGGCCTGATACACATGCAAAAACTCCCTTATGAGGTTTCTTTAGACATTGTTCAGCTGTTTTCTGCAACGACTTAGAGTAAACATCTGCTCCTATATAAATATCTGGAGATTCAGGTATGCACCCTGAAAAATTAATGTGATCAGTAAAAATCATAACATCGCCGACCTTGTAACTAAAATCAATTGCGCCTGCTGAGCTTGTTAAAACCCAGGTATCTACACCAATGGAAGCCAAAGCAGCAGGAAGAAGAGTAATTTCATCACCTGAATACCCCTGGTAATGATGCCGTCTACCCATGACAAAAACAATCTTGCCATCAGCGCTGGTACGCAACATCTGACCGTGCCCTTGAACTGCTTGCCCAGCCATGCCAGGAATATCTGAAAAATTAATAGTTTCACCTTCACCAAAAGGTTCTGTGGCCCATCCCAAACCTGAACCCAGAATAACACCAATCTTGGGTACTGTTTTCAGATTATTGTATAGGTAATGTGCAGTTTTCAAAGTCGCTGAAACTGGTTTCAGCTTTTTACTCATAAATAACCCATGCTGATCTTTGCCATAAAAATCAGCCAATTCCTTCTTTACTGAAAAATTAAGCTTACTGTAAAAAGAAACAGCTGGAGCATTCTGTGAACGAACTTCCAGAGTTACTTTTTCAGCCCCCATCTGCCTTCCCCAGTGTACCGCGGAACCAAGAAGGTTTCTGGCAATGCTTCTTCGTCTGTAATCAGGGTGAACTCCCAGGCTGATTATGTGAAGAATACCTGGTGCAGAAAATACTGCTGAGATGTAACCGATAGCACAACCGGAATCATATGCAGCCAGCGTAAAAAGTGATGGATCTCTTGCAATAAGCCCTTCTATTTCTTCAAGATCCCATGGGGCAGGAAAACATAACTGCTCAAGTTGAAAGAGCTTATCAGCATCGCAAGTAGAAGGACGATAATATTCTATAGTATTCATTCAGCACTAATCCTCTGGTTAAACTCTCGTAAATACAATGGCTCTATGTCTTGATCAAAACCATCCCTTGCAGCCAAGGTATTTGCACAAACTGCTACAATAGATGGTCTACTTATATCCATAATAGGGTGAACCCATTTCAAATCAGGACTGTTTATCTCGGTTCTTCCAGAACCTACAGCAGCAAAGTTTTTGCCGAAAACAAGTTTTTCCAGAACTCCTGCTGCATAAAGAGACTGTGGCAAAATTTCTTCTGACAACGGATCTGGTGACGAAAAAGCAGCTGCAAAAACTTCACCTGATCTTGCTCGAATGCAAGAAAGAACAGAACCTTCAGGTAACGAAGCTGCTATAACACGAAGAGTGGATACTCCCTTCACTGGAACATTCCACCCTGCAGCTAATCCAAGCACCGTTGCAAGACCAATTCTAAGCCCTGTATATGATCCTGGGCCAAGAGAAACCCCAATCCCTGACAAATTTCTTCCGGTTATACCTGATTCGCTCAAAGCCTTCTGAACAGCAGGTAATAATTTTTCTGAATGAAAACCTTTCACAGGCAAAAGTGTTTCAGTAAGCAATACTCCATCTTCTAACAATGCAACACCACCCATAGATGCTGTTGTATCAATACCCAGCCAGATTCCACTCAACTTGTACTCTCCTGCTTTCAAGTGAATCTCCATTTGAGATCAAAATTGTGCAACCATGTCTTTTACTAAAATCTTCCATGCGCTCAGGCCATTCAATTAACACAACCGCATCAGATTCCAATATTTCTTCAAACCCAAGCATTAACATTTCTTCATAAGAACCGTGAAGTCTGTAAAGATCCATGTGATGAACTTCCAGCCCTTTCGTAGGGATATCATACACTGCATCCATAATAAAAGTCGGGCTTGGAATGGAACCTTCAACTCCCAATGCACGGATAAATGCTCTGGCAAAAGTAGATTTACCAGCTCCCAGGGGGCCAGACAGAAAAAATCTATCCCCTGGTTTTACAACTTTTGCAAACTCTTCTGCAAGCGCTTCCAATTCAGCTGTATTCAGTTCTTTAATCATCTGTACCTCTTTGGTCTAAGCACTTCACAGGGCACAAGCATTTCTTCCAATGAAACCCCTCCATGCTGAAATGATCCTTTGAACTTATACATATCCTCTTTGTTAAAACCTTGCTGCATTAAAAGATAATCTTCTCTGGCGAAAAGATAAGTTTTTCTAGGATTATCATCAGGCAATCCCCATTCCGCAGGTTTAGTAACAGCTAAGGAATGTTTAGGATCAGCACTCAATGCATGACCAAATCTGTACCTCACGCTGTGGGACATCCCCCTTGAACCTCGTACTGTGGTTATTCGATTTGCCTGTGTTGAACCATGATCACTTGTAACAATAATTGTAGCACCCCGAGCACTAAGAGTTTTTATCAAATCAAAAAGAAAAGAGTGTTCAAACCACCCTTCTGCCAGCCTTCTGAATGCTGGAACATCAGGTGCAATATCTCTTATAAGATCAAGCTCTGACCTGCCATGGGTAAGGTTATCTATAAAGTTAACAACAAGAGCCATAAATCCATTTCTAAGGAAATGCGAAAGACCCCGTTTAAGATTGCTGCCTTCTTGACGGTTAGATACCTTCACATAATCTATTTTTTCCTTTATGCGCCAACCGTTTCTTCCAAGGGCATCACCCAACAAAAGATTTTCATAAGAATTGAGACCTGGAACCCCATACTCCTCAATCCAGTGTGACCTGTAAAATCTCCAGATATCTCTGGGTAACAATCCACTAAAAATTGAGTTACGGCTATAAGGGGTTGCTGTGGGAAGCCCTGCAACCATAAAACCAGGCTCTCTGTGATACCAATGTTCAATATATTTAGCCATAAGCAACCATTGATCATGCCTCATGCAATCAACAACAAGAAAAACTACCTCGCCGTTACCTTTTAACAGTTCGGGAACAACCACCCTTTTAAGCACATTATGCGACATAATAGGAGCTGATTCAGGTGATGCTATCCAATTGGGATAATTCTTTTCAATGAAGCGAGAAAAACCCATCTCAACCTGATCAAGACCGCCACCTTGAATTCCATGCAAACGCTGGTCCAACTCTCCGCCCAGATTAATATCCTTTTCCATCCAGGAATGGTAAAGATGTGTCCAGTCAGCTAGAGAATTGTTTTGGCTGTGACGAATTTTTTCTGTTTCAGATATTACTTCACTAGCTGCTTTATTCACTTTTAACTTGCCTGATTCAAGTAATCTTTTCAACACAAGCAAGATTTGACTTGGATTTACAGGTTTGGTCAGGAAGTCTGCAATAGTTCCAGCCAAAGCCTTGTCCATCAGCTCTTCTTCCTCACTTTGAGTCACCATGACCACCGGAAGATCTTTATAACTTTTACGAATTTCATGTACTGTTTCAAGACCATCCATGCCAACCATCATCTGATCCATTAATACAAGATCAACCCGTATGCTTCGAAGAATCTCCAATGCTTCCCTTCCACTACTGGCTGGAATAATCTCATAATCCCTTTTCTGCAGGAAACGGATATGAGCTTGTAGATGATCAATTTCATCATCAACCCACAAAATTGTTATCACGATTTGTTCCCCCTTTCAATGGAAGAAGAATACTAAAAACTGTTCCAACTTCAGGTGTGCTGGATAACAGACGGATTGAACCGTTATGATATTCCTCAATTATTCTTTTTGCCAAAGACAAACCAAGCCCCCATCCACCTTTTCTTGTGGTAAAACCCGCCTGGAAAATTCGTCCCTGATTAGCATAAGGTATTCCTTTACCATTATCTGACACGCGAATTTCAATCTCAGTGGCTGCTGTATGAGTATAATCACAACTCACAATAACTTTACCGCCTTCCGGCTTGCCTGCACAAGATGCAATTGAATTCTTGATAAGGTTTTCAAGAACCCAACCAATCAAAACACGGTTGCCACTAATGATGTGTTCCTGGTTGCTCTGATTAAATTCAAGCTCGACTCCTCTTCCAAGAAGACCCTTTCTAGCATTGAAATAGCCCACAATTTCTGAAACTGACTGTTCAATGTCCATGGGAATCAACTTTGGTTTCCTTCCCATTTGACCATAACGCTGTGCAATGCTGTTCAGGCGATTTACATCTGCATTCATATGAACCAGTGCTTCATCTAGTTCATCCAGGTCCGGGTCGTCTTTCATCAACTCAATCCATCCCATTAAAGATGAAAGAGGGGTGCTAATCTGATGAGCTGTTTCCCTTGCAAAACCAACCCAAGACATATTCTTGTCTCTGGAAATTTCAGAACGAAGAAACATAAACACAACAGCAGCAATAAGCAGAAGTAAACCCAGTTCAAGGAATGGTATAATTTTCATTTGTGTATTCAAATCTGATGTTCCAAAAAACAAGTGACCAATGGTATCCCCACGGGCAATGATGGGAATTGGATCATTTTGTGCAGAAAGAATATCCATTCGTTTTCTAAATTCCTGAATTCTGCCTTCTGGAAATCCATCAACAACTCCACCATCAACAATTTGCGGATTATTATCAACGTCAGCAAAAATTGTTGGAAAATCTAGCCTTGTTACAAGATCCCCAAAAAGTTTTCTGGTGAAATGAATAACCTCAGTTCTCTCTTCAGGTAATAAGCGTTCAGTATGAATATGAGAAGTTGTTTCTGAACAGTTTACACAGAACAGTGAATCTGTTTCTACCGAATGATTTGCCCTTGCTGTGGGAAATCCGCACACTGTACATGACATTATCCCAAGATCATCTCCTACTACACTTAACGGATACTGTACCCCAGCCCAAAGCCAAGCAATTGTTTCGCAATCTTTTCTATTTGAGCTTTCAAGCTTATCCACAAGATCATGGGTATACCACAAGAACACCCAGATAGTAATACCTGCAAACAGGATAAAAGCCAAACGCCTTCTGAAAGTATTTTGCATTTTATGTTTCCATTACTGGGAAAACAAATCCCGCATTTTCTATTACCGTTTCAATTGGTACTTTATTGTTTTCAAAACCAAATCTACGCATATCCAATCCTGTTCTAAATGAAAGCCTAATTCTATTTCTTATCTTATGAAGCCTGATAGCTGCATGGTCACCAAGTACATATTCCCCATGGGACTTTGGGATAACAGGCAAAGATGCGGTGGCCAAAAGAAGAGATTCCATCTGTTTTGCCCCCAGCCCTTCAAAACAACTGGACGCAAGCACCAGTTCACCACCATCCTGTACCGCATGATGCCACATAAATATAGCTTTCATACTTTGGTAAAGACTCACTTCTAAACTTTTTCCAGGCCTGACCTCGAGAGAAGAATATTTTTCCCTAACAACCACTCCACACCGATTAGCTGCAACATCTGCAGCTTTATAGAATGAAGAATCATAGCCCCCGCAAAATACTGTATCACTTCCGGAAACACCATTAATCATAATGATTTCAGTTCTGGCAGCCAGTAAAGCTGCCCCTTCCATCATATCTTCATGCACTGGATTGCCTGCCAGTCTACCTGGTTGAGCCTGTTCCGAACATGCTAAAAAATGATTCTGAACAACAGTTTTTCGGGAAGAAACACCAGGAAGAAAAGATTTCCTTCCTCCGGTAAAACCGGCAAAATAATGTGGTTCAACTGTATTTATAGCTAAAACAGGCCCATCAAACATCCAGGGATGCATTTCCACAACGGTTCCACGAGATGTAGTTCCAATCTTAATATGAGTTCCATCATCACACATATTGCTTTCTGCTTTTGGGTTTCCAGCATCACAATCACCAAGAATCAAAGAAGCCTCAAAATCTGTAACAGCTCGGTGAGTACCGGTTGCAAAAAGAAACCTTACCCTTCCTTGTAGTACACTTTTCAGTTCTGCAAGATAGCTAGCTGGAGATGGTCTGGTACCATCATTAACAACAACAGTAATGGTTCCGCGAATATTTGCAATTCGGTCTTGAATTTCTAATATGGACATGGCTTCCCTTAATGGATAGACTACAGTCATAAATGAACAAAAGAATATAAACGCCACAGGGAGGTTCAACATGAGTTTTAAAAAGAGGTTTTCTCCGTTTCTTGTTTTCCTGATAATTCTGCTGGTAACTACAGCGGGAATTGCCTTGGCCAGAGCCGGCGGTGGGCAAAGTTATGGAGGCAGTAGATCCGGCGGTTCTAGTGGTTCTGGTGGTTCTGGTGGTGACGGCCTAGGAATTATTATCTATTTTCTAATTCGATTATGCATAGAGCAACCATGCATCGGAATCCCCTTGGTAATAGTAATTATTATCGTAGCCATTTTTGTAAAGAAAAAGAATCTCAAGAAACAGTACAGTACTATTCAACAGGCTGGCAACAGAGGGCTTAATCAAAATCAGGATGTGGTTGCAACAAAAACTGCTCTTGCAAAAATCAAACAGAGAGATCCTCAATTTACAACTGCTTCTATTATAAAAAAATCAAATGCAGCCTTCCTTGAAATACAGCAGGCATGGTCGGATCAGGATCTTTCAAAAGTAAGAAGATTCATCAGTGATGGAGTTAATGAAAGATTTTCACTTCAGATAGACATGCAGAAAAAACAGAACATCAGAAACAAAATGGAAAATGTTCAAGTTCTTGGTACGGAAGTAACATCCATTGAAAGTGATTCCCATTTTGATTCTATTCACCTTAGAATAACTGCAAAAGCAAAAGATACCGACGAGAATCTTACAACCGGTAGGAAAATACGCACCAACTACTCTGGCACTTTTGTTGAATACTGGAGCTTTGTTAGAAAACCAGGAGTTCAGACTCTGGCCGGAAAAGGCCTTGTTGAAGGCGTATGCCCTAACTGTGCAGCACCTCTAGAATTGTCTGATTCCGGTAGATGTAAATATTGTGATGCAGTTGTCACCAGCGGTGAGTACGACTGGGTATTAAGTGAAATAACACAGTCTATTGAATGGAGTACCGCTGCGAATCCTGAAACCGTCCCTGGTTACACCCAGATGATTGAGGCTGATCCTGGTTTCAACTTGCAGACCATTGAAGATACAGCGTCTGTTATTTTCTGGAGATACATTAAGAGTTATTTTGAGGGCAAAATGGATCCTATTAAAAAACTAGCCACTGAAGAATACTCAAATAATCTGGCAGACAGCTTAGAGAACACAAAGGATGGACAATCTCATTTGTTCTTTGCAGATGCTGCAGTGGGAGCAGTGGAAACCCAGAGCATTACTCAAGGCACAGACTATGATCGCATTCAAGTTCTTGTGAAGTGGTCAGCTGCAAATAGCTGGATAGATCATACAGGCAAGGTAAAAAGCGGTGGTCAGAAAACCATTAGACCTCAAATATTCACGCTTCTAAGAAAACACGGGGTTAAAACTCTTGCAGCAACACAGCTTAACAGTGCGCACTGTCCTGGATGTGGAGCACCGTACACCGGAGGCGATAGCGGTGCATGTGAATACTGTGGAAGACCTTTGAATGACGGTAGCGGATCTTGGGTGCTTGAATCAATTGGTCCTTTCAGTACATCTCGTATTAACTCTGCTGGCGTATCACCAATAACTGGCACTTCAAATGTTTCCACCGACATTCTTCTTCTTGCCATGGCAAGCACAATGTATGCTGATGGCGAGCTTGATGACAAAGAGATGGACATGTTAGGGTCATTTGCCAGTCAGCGGGGAGTTTCATCAGAACATCTTGCTACTATTGTAAATACAGTGAAACAACCTGATGCACAGCTTCCAAGACCCGCCAACACGGCAGAGGCAACTGAAGTTCTGAAAGCAATGGTTAGAATGTCACTTGCCGATGGAAGAATTGACGATACTGAAAAAGCTCTTCTGGAAAATTATGCCACAAGTGCCGGCCTCTCAAAATACGCTGTAACTTCAGCTATAGCAAAACAAAGAAAATCGCTTTACAAGGAAGCGAAAAAAACACTGAAATGAGATTTGTCACCGATAGAGAGCATTTTGAAATGCTGGTTGAAGAAGGAATACTGAAAGCAAAATTCAGGATTTGGATTGCAACAGCCAATGTGAAGGATTTACATATTCCAGGGGGAGGCAGGCGAAGCCTTCCCCTGTTACATCACTTTGCAAAGCTGCAGCGTACAGGCGTAACAATCAGAATTCTTCACGGGGCAAAACCATCCACCCCTTTCCGAAATACCCTTGCTGAGCTTTCTGAACTTCATCAAGGTGAGGGATTCGAGATGCAACTTTGCCCTAGGGTTCATTCAAAAATAATTATTGTTGATAACAAATTCGCTTATACTGGAAGTGCAAATCTTACTGGCGCTGGCATCGGGGCAAAATCAACAAGGAACAGAAATTTTGAATGTGGAGTGATTACAGAAAAATCTGATGAAATCCAGCTATTGGAAGAGTACTTTGACAATATCTGGATGGGTTCATTCTGCGAAAAATGTGGCAGAAGGTCGGTCTGCTCAACTCCCGTGTTTAGTTAATCAAATCGCTTCAAATCAGCAGACAGTGATAACCAGTTTATTGCAGATTGAGCCACTGTTCTGTTGCATTTGTTTGTTCGGCGTATTATTCCTGCCGGGAATCTGTTCGAAATACAAGTTCTCAAGGGTAATTATCTTCAAAAATGATGATAAGCCAATTGACGACATTTACCTTCTGAAATTGTTAATTATTATGTTGTAAGCCATTCTTGCTTCTTCAAAGTGATATCTGATTTCCATGCTACCACTCTGCTTCGGATTGAATATTGACGGATCAAAAGCAATTACAAGCACTTTGTTGTCCACTACTGAAAAATTTATACTTTTTATATTTTTTTCTTCAAAAGGCAAATGAATGATTTTTTTTCTAAAAGCATAACCAACAATCCGTTTGTTTGATACACCCAAAGAACCCCAAACTACTTCTCTTTTGTTACGAAAACTTCTTCCTGGTGCTTTCAAACGAAAATACACAATTGTAATCCGTACTTTTTCCGCTACAAAAAGCAAACTTTCTTCTTCAAGATAACTCCTTGTTTTTGCAGGCAACCTGGATGGCTTAAAGAAATCTACTATTTTTTCTGTTAATGCACTGATAAAAAACTTTCCTACTTTCTTGTATATTGTATTAGATACGTACTGTTGATTATTGGTCTACGAATCAACAACTGCAATATGTTATATTTTTTTGTAACAAACTATTCCTTATGGAGAGAGAAATGAAAAGTCTATCAACTGAACAATTAAAAGAACTGCACAAACTGGCAAATGCTGTTATGGATCAAAAACCATGGACGCTTATTCCTGAAGAAATGGTGTTTGGAGTTCAGTTGGCACAAGAGAATGCATACGTTGGATTCATAGGCTCTATGGGGCAATCTATTGGCTTAATGGCTTACATGGGTGAAGTTGCAATTAACAGAATCAGATTCCTTAATAATCCGGAAACCCTTATGGATACACCAATTCTTTCCGTAACATTTGAGTCAGAAGAAAATATGGAAAATCACGAAATAGAATTGATGGAAGAACTGGATCTTTCACCAAACAATTTTGACCTTTTTCCTTCATTCCGGGTAAATGAACCTGGTTTCTTCCCTTGGTCATTCAGCAGCGAAGACGCAGACAAGTTCATTACCATATTACAGCAAACACTCATGGTGCTTAAAGCCGGTAATTTTAAGAATTTTGCAGATTTTGAATTAGAGAACCAAAAATGCCTGTACAGAATAAAACAAAAAAATGGTAAGTGGGTATCATCTGTTCGTCCTATACCAACCACAAAAAAAAATCTAGTTGTACCTCCTTCAAAAGACATCATTGAAGCACTTAACAAGTTACCTGTTACTGTTAAATCTGTTCAAGCTGGCTGCTTTACTCTTCCAACACCTCTAGGAGATCAGGAGAAACCCAATCTGGGTTATTTTATACTAATACTTGATCCCGAAACTGAAGAAATAATCGCCCATGATTTGTATATGGAAACACAGCGCGAGAATACGGCACTTAACCGAATCCTTACAACACTAATTCAAGGAGAAATACGACCTTTTACAATCGAAATTTCAGAGAACAATAGGCTAAGTGACCTTATTGATGAACTGAAGCCAATTGAGCTGCCTATTCACATAAAAATGGAAGAGTCACTGCCTCTATTAGAAAGCTTATCCACTGACCTTTTCAACTCTATTCTAAATGAAGAAATGGATGATGATCATGTTTGTGATCATCACCCTGAATCTTGAACGGTTAATCGGGGGATTTCATCTGCCATTTTGAAGCTTTCAGATACCTACCGAATAAAATTGAGGAAATCACCACAAGAGGAATTGAAACGAGCAACCGGACGAGGGTAAACTTTACTCCCATAAAAGATGCTTCAAAAATTATCATAGGTATTCTACAAACTGCAGCAAACCCTATATAAGCAAGAACTACCTGTATTTTAGCTCCTTTTTCGTAAAGAGCCCAGGCAACTGGAAAGGCCACATACAGTCCGCCAACGGTGGTTCCAGCAAGCAACATCACCCAGATAAAGCTCAAAAAAGATGAGTCCTCACCAAGGTGTTTTTCAACCTTTTCTTTACTTACCCATACCTGAAACAAACCAATAAGAATAAATGCACCAGGAAGTATCTTCAACATTGACAAGGTGAAAGATAAAAAATTAGAGCCAATTTCTTTTCCAGGCTGATAACCAGTAGTTAAAGAAAAAACTATAAAAATTGCATATATCAAAGCAAGAATCACAGGAAATTTTGCTTTCATATAACAACCTCCGCAAAAACTAAACCGGTAATTATAGCTACAATCATGGCTATAACTAACCCGATACCATTTCTGAACAAAGCTGTTTTTATTCCAAAATACGCTTTCTCTATTGGCAAAGTTACAAGACCAACCATCATCAAAGTGGTTGTAAATGCCGACAATACCATATAAGGAACACCCTGAGCTCTTAGAATTCCACACAGCGGGAAAGCAATAAATCCAGGCATAAGGGCAATGGAGCCAACAAGCATGGCGATTCCCATTCCACTAATTAGATCTTCCTCACCAAGGTAATGTTTAATCACATCATCAGGCATGAGAAACAAAGATATGGAAACTAGAATAAGCATTACAGCAAAATTAGGTGCAATGGTGCTGAATTTTTTCCATGCAATCTTCAATGCCTTCACAGTTTTTCTTTTGTTTGCCCCAAAAGAAATCAAAAGTAAAAGAACAGTAACTCCATAAAAAATCATTTAAACCTTCTATTTCTCTACAAATTGGTCTTGTAATAAGTTAACATCGTTTTTATTAAAAACTTTCAGCAAATCTTCCCTAGCGATACCGAAAATATCAATATCAGAATATGTATGTATATGTGTCTCTTTCTCCATTTTTGCAAGGCTTAACACCATGTTTTCTCCTTCATCTTTTGCATACGCCTCTTGACCGAGTTAAAAAATTAGGCTATGAATAGTGTATGGAGTTCAAAACGAAAAACGGAAGGAAAGTTAAAATGAGATATCTTTTAGTGGCTATGACACTTCTTGTGGCATCTTTTGCAGTTGCTGACTGGAGTGAAAACTTCGATTCTTACGCTGCTGGCAGTGGTCTGTCAGGGCAGGGTGGCTGGTTCCCATGGGACAATAACCCTGCAGGCGATGCTTACATTAGCACTGTTCAGGCCAGAAGTGGTGCAAACTCTGTGGATATTACACCATCTTCAGACATCGTTCAGGAATTTAATGTTATGTCCGGTACACCAACAATCACAGCCTGGAATTATATTCCAACAGGTTCAACAGGTGATCAGTTCTTCATTCTTCTTACAGTTTACATGGGTGCCGACAGTGACTGGGCTCTTCAGTTGAAGTTTGCCTGTGACGATAGTCAGCTTATCGTAAGTGAAGGAACAGCAATTGTTCCTATAGTTTACGACCAGTGGGTTGAAGTAAAGGTTGAAATCGATCTTGGTGCAGATCAGCAGAAAATCTACTATAACGGTACTCTTATTGATACCATTCCATGGAGCCCAACCACCATGATTTATCAGTTTGATGCTCTTGATTTATTCAGTGATGGCGGAAGTTCAATTTACTGGGATGACATCTCTGTAGTTGGAGAGACACAGATGGCTCTTGCACCAAGCACATGGGCAACAATTAAAGCTACGTTCTAAGAATCTTTGAATACCATATTGGGAGTCGAGTAATCGGCTCCCTTTTCTTTTATGCATTCAAAGATATTGCGTGATCCTTCTTAATATATTATTATTAAAAACTCTTACTGAGTAATTTAAAGAAGGGTCTATCTTCTGATGAGTAATAATCAGGTAAATCAAAAAAATGTAAAAATGCAGCTGGAACGATTGCATCAAATCGAAAAAACTTTCCAAAGAATCAGAAAATTAATCATTACTGAAAAAAATACAAATAATTTGATTTCACTCTTTTGCAACTTGCTTGTGGAAACCGGTTCCTACGCCGCCAGTTGGATTATTCTTTTTGATGAAAATCAAACTCCAACAGCATCTGCTCAATCTGGTATAAAACAAGACTTCCCTGTTCTTCTTAAACACTTTCAAGAAAATAAATTAAATCCGTGTTCAAAGGCGGCGTTAGAACAAACCGGTGTAATCTTAATCAACGACCCTAAAATTTCTTGCAAGCAATGTGCCCTTCATGGTAAGCTTCCAAATCACAAGGCTTTCACTATTAGGATCGAACATGATAATCAAGTATTTGGGTTACTATCAGTTGAAGTATCAAAAAAAATTGCTTTAGCTGAAGGTGAGGTTGAACTTTTTGCAGAACAGGCTGTAAACCTTGCTTTAGCTCTTCATGCTTTAGAAATGAAAAAAGAGCAGGAAGAAAATCAAAAATTTCTAACTATTATGTCAAACACTGCCAAGTTCTTTTTAGAGGTGTCAGATACTCAAGAGCTCTATAAATGTATAGCAAATGACCTTTTGAAACTGTCAGGAGGCCATGCCTATATTATTGTTGCTTCAATCGACAATAAGGAAAAAGAATTCACAGTTCAAGCAATTGCCGGGTGGAGCAAAATTATTCAGAAGGCTTCACAAATTTTTAATGAAAATCCTATCGGAGTTTCAACAACACCTAACGAAGAAATTATTATTCCTCTTCATTGCGGTAAATTAAATTTGTTTGATGGTGACTTATACACTATGCTCAAGGGAACAAAATCCAAACAAACTTGCAAAACTATTACTTTACTTGCAAAAATTGGTGACATTTACCATATAGGCTTAACAAAAGACAGTAAACTTTTCGGCAACATCACAATTCTTCAGAAAAAAGCCCATAAGAATCCACTTAACAGCCAAATAATAGAAGCCTTTGTCAATCAAGCTGCGATTGCATTACAAAAACATCATACAGAAAATGAACTTATCCAAAGCGAAAAAAGGTTTAGATTTTTAGCTGAAAATTCACTGGATTGTATCTGGATGATTAATTCAGAACTTGAATTTACTTATGTAAGCCCTTCTGTTAAACTTCTACTTGATTATACCCCAGAAGAGATTATTGGAACAAAACTAAGCTCATATTTCACTTCGGAAGAATTTTCTAATTTTTCCACTCGTATTTATGATTTTATATCAGAAGACAATTCAATTTTATCAACGCCATTACAAACTGTGATGATAAGAAAGAACAAAGAAAAGGTACATGTCGAAATCACCTACAAACTTGTTATTGGAGCAAACAAGAAACTTCTAGGGCTTCAAGGAACAACAAGAAATGTTTCAAATAGAGTTAAAATCGAAAAAGAACTTCAAAACATTGAGAAGCTTAAAAGCGTAGGGCTTCTAGCCGGTGGCATAGCACATGACTTTAACAATATTCTCACAGGAGTTTATGGAAATATCTCTCTAGCATTAAACACCCTTCCTAAGGATACTCGCGAGTACAAATATCTTACAGAAGCCAATGGCTCAATGAATCGAGCAATTCGACTAACTAAGCAACTACTCATTTTTGCAAAAGGCGGAGAGCCAATCAAAGAAAATATTAGAATTAGTTCTCTGATTAAAAACGTTGTCAAATTTGATCTCTCTGGAAGCAGTATTCTTCCAATTTTTCGCAAGGAAGAAAATTTATGGATAACTGATGCAGACAAAGGTCAGATTCAACAAGTGTTTTCGAATTTAACGGTAAATGCCCGGCATGCTATGCCAAACGGTGGACATATTTATGTAAATTTAACTAATGAAAAAATAAATCATCATTCAGTTCTAAGAAAAGGGAATTACATAAAAATTATATTCAAAGACGAGGGCTTTGGCATTGAATCCGAAAATCTTGACAGAATCTTTGAACCATATTTCACAACAAAGGCTGAAGGCAGTGGTTTAGGCCTCTCTACTGTGTATTCAATAATTGCAAAACACGATGGGTTCGTTAAGGTCTCTTCTAAAAAAAACAAAGGAACTACTTTTGCAATATTCCTTCCAGCTTCTACTAAAATAGAGAACAGAACTCCTGATAAAGATTCTCCAGTTTCTAAATTTATAAGTAAGAAGAAATACAGAATACTGGTAATGGATGATGAACAAATTATTTGCGACTTACTGACTGAAATGCTGGAATTACTAGGGTATGAATCAGATTTTGCAAACGAAGGTAATGAAACCATAAAAAAATACAGAAACTCACTTCAAACAAACAATCCATACGACATTATGATTATGGATTTAACTATTCCAGGTGGGAAAGGGGGACTGGAAACAGTAAAAGAAATTCTTCAACTTAACCCAGATGCCAAGGTTATTGTATCAAGCGGTTACGGCCATGGGAAAATCATGTCAGATTATAAGGAATACGGGTTTATTGATATTGCTCCAAAACCATATACCATTGATAACCTACAGGAAATTTTACACAGAGTCCTTCCGTCCAGTTAATAAATACATGCGGCACTGTATATTATCTTATTAAATAAAAGCACAATAAATCAATCCCCAGTTTTGTAGGTATTTCTTCTGTGAAAAAGCAAAAGAGCTTCTCTAGTTTCACTGTAAAATTCACCAAGAACTGGAGTAAGCAAAACCAGGAAAGCATCATTGACATACTATTTCAAGCCATTGCGAAACCTGCGCGAAATTTATATTGTTAACCATTGCTATTGAACAATAATGAACTGAAGAAAAGGTATCTACCATTTATGGGCAAAAATTTAAATCACTTAGACAAGGCAAATGCTGAAAACGAAATCACAAGGCTTTATAATATTCTAAATGCTTTTAGGCAAATTCATAAACTAATTGTACAAGAAAAAAATATAGATAAACTAATTAATTCTTTTTGTACCGAACTTATAATATCTGGTTGCTATACTTCATCTTGGATTATTCTGTTAGACAAAAACAGAACAACTGTGAAATGGGCACAGCATGGACTTTCTAAAGGATTTGCCACACTTATCAAACAGATTAGTAATGGGAAATTTAATGCATGTTCAAAGAAAGCTCTGGTAAGTTCGGGAGTTGTTCAAATTCATGATTCAAAGGCTTTATGTAAAGATTGTCCCCTTTATGGCAAGCGACCTGATCACCAAACATTCACCATAAGAGTTGAATACGAAAATCAGATATTTGGTTTACTTTCTGTAGAGATTCCCAAAAGCATATCTTTAGCCGAAGAAGAAACAGAATTATTTACAGAGATTTCCCAGGATTTAGGTCTTGCCCTTCATACCATATCCATGGAAAAGCAAGCAGAAGAGCAAAGAATATTTTTAAGCGCTATGTCTGAAACTGCAATGTTTTTTCTTAATGAATCAAAACCTGAGAAACTATATGAGTACATAGCAAATCAACTGTTAACCCTTACTGCAAACAATGCCTATGTCATTGTAGCGTCAGTTGATAAAACAGAGTCATCAATTACAGTTCAATCTATTTCAGGCTTAAACAAAATTATCAAAAAGGTAGCTGACATTTTAGGTGAAGGCCCTGTTGGTTTAAAAATACCCCTATCCTTATCTCCCACTAGCGCTCTAAGAACCGGGAAACTTTACCTATTTGAGGGGGGGCTTTATGAGCTGTTTGAAGGCTCAAGATCCAAGTTAATATGCTCTACTCTTTCCAAGCTTGCTAAAATTGGAGATATTTATCAAATTGGTTTAACAAAAGATGGGCATCTGTTTGGGAATATTACTTTTTTGCATAAAGACAATAATACGGTAGCACCCAATCCCATAACAACTGAGGCTTTTGCTAAGCAAACTTCCATAGCAATACATAAAAACTTAATTGAAAAAGAACTTCTTGCAAACGAGAAAAAATTCCGATTGCTTTCGGAAAACTCTACAGATTGTATTTGGACTATAAACACTAATTTTGAGTTTACTTACACAAGCCCCTCTGTCAAACGACTCCTTAATTACTCTCCTTCAGAAATAAATGGAACAAAACTTTCAGAATATTTTACCAAAAATGAATTCTCAAAAATCAATTTGGAAATAATGAACGAAATAAGGGAAAATCCAAATCATATTTATTCAAGGCAAACCAAAATGCTAAGGAAAAATGGTGATGAAGTTCATGTGGAAATAACATCCAGAGCAGTTTTAGGAGCAAACAACAAGTTCCTAGGTCTTCAAGGTGTTACTCGTGATATCACACAAAGAATGGCAGACGCAAAAGAATTACAAAAAATGGAAAAACTTCAAAGCGTTGGACTTCTCGCTGGCGGAATAGCACATGACTTTAATAATATTCTTACCGGAGTTTATGGAAATATCTCTCTGGCAATGAATACTCTTCCCGAAAAAACTCGGGAATACAGATACCTGGAAGAGGCCAATAACTCGATGAACAGAGCAATCCGTTTAACAAAACAGCTGCTTACTTTTGCTAAAGGTGGAGAACCTGTAAAACAATCTGTTCATATTATTTCTTTGATCAAAGATGTTGTCAAATTTGATCTCTCTGGAAGCAATATTCTTCCAATTTTCCTTAATGAAGAAAACTTATTTTCAACAAATGCAGATAAAGGACAGATTCAGCAGGTGTTTTCAAATTTAACTGTGAATGCACGACATGCTATGCCCAGCGGCGGACATATTTATATTAACTTAACCAATGAAACAATGACTCATCACCCTGCTCTAGCTGATGGTAAATATGTCAAAATCACTTTCAAAGATGAAGGGGTTGGTATAAAGAAGGAAAATTTAAACAGAATCTTTGAACCTTATTTTACCACAAGAGAAAGTGGAAGTGGATTAGGACTTTCTACTGTATACTCTGTTATTGCAAAACATGATGGTTTTGTTGAAGTCGACTCTGAAGAAAACAAAGGAACCATTTTTTCAATATTTCTTCCAGCATCCACTAAAGTTGAACTTAAAGAAACTAAAATAAATTCCCCAGTAGTTAAGCGTGCTGTAAGAAAAAAACTCAACATACTTATTATGGACGATGAACAAGTAATATGCGAACTACTCACTGAGATGCTGGAAATACTGGGTTATGAAAGTGATTTCGCAAATGAAGGCAATGAAACTATAAAAAAATACAAAAAATCACTACAAACAAACAATCCATATGATCTTGTAATCATGGATCTAACTATTCCAGGTGGAAAAGGTGGACTGGAAACTGTAAAGGAAATTCTTCAATTAAACCCAGATGCCAAAATTGTAGTATCCAGTGGTTACGGCCATGGAAAAATCATGTCAGACTATAAGGAATACGGGTTTGTTGATATTGCTCCAAAACCATATACAATAGATAAATTAGAAGAAACTCTGCATAGAGTACTTCATCTTAATTGACATATGAAAAAAGTTACTGTATTGCAACCTTGTGTCTTGTTTAATTAGGTATTAGTTCATTTAACAGAAAGAGACTTTTAATGAAAAATACAATATTTTATACTCTATTAATTCTATCTTCCATGTCTTTTGCACAAGAGTGGCATACGGAAGAAATTCTTGACCACTCTGGCCTTGGTTCATCAAGCGATTTGGAAATAGATGAAGCTGGGCAGTTACATGTTTGTTTTCAATATAAAAGTAATATTCTTCCAGGATCTAATCTTTATTATGCACTAAAAGCAGATGCAACAAGCGATTGGGATATTATAGGAGTTGATGTGGATGATTATAATTTCCTTGGTGATGACTGTGCTATGGATCTTGACACAAATGATAACCCAAGAATTTCCTATATATATGAAGTTGACTATGAGTATACTCCATATGTTAAGTATGCTGCTTTTAATGGTACTTCTTGGGAAAAGGAACAGTTAACAAGTTACCCGCATCCGGCTGGGCCTGGCACTGCAATTGTTATTGACAACAGTGATAATCCCCATATTTTCTACCCGAAATATGAAGCTTTAGAGTACCAGACCCATGATGGTACAGATGGCTGGGCTACAGAAATACTGGACACTGGTTATATGTTCAAGTCAGTAGCTGCTGAAATAGATCCTACTGGAAACATTGGCATTGCATACTTCTATCTTCCTTACTCAACAGGACCTACGGACCTTAAATATGCATACAATGATGGAACTTCCTGGTCGGTTGAAACCGCTTTCAATGATAATTCATGTGTTTACATCTGGCAGCTTGATATGGCTTATGACCAGCTGGGCCAGCCTCACATTGTCTATGTAGCAACCGCCCTTACTGATGACAATTCCCAACTACATCATACATGGTTTGATGGTTCAAACTGGAACACGGATAACCTTGGTTTTGTTGCAACCGGCAACTACACATTTCCTTCCATAGCCATTGATAACAATGATGCTGTTCATATTGCTTATGGCCTAAGACCTACCAACGCAGGCGATGCGGTTTTTCATCATATTTCAGATGAGAGTGATACATGGGTAGATGTTATAATCAGTGATGAAGTAAATTGCTGGAATACTACGATTGAAATAGATCCTGATAATCAACCACATATAGTTTACTACAATTACTCAGGTGGTATTACTACACACGCTTGGAGAACAAACGAATCTGGTTTATCAGAAGGTTCATGTGGTTTATCGGGCAATTCACTTCAGTCACCAGTCCCAAATCCTTCATCTGGTTTCTCTTCAATTCAATTCTCACTTAATGCAGGTGGTTCTGTTAAACTTGAGCTTTATGACATATCAGGCAGACTTGTGAATGTACTAGCAGAGGGATTCCACCAGGCTGGTTTGCATGAAATTAAAGTAAGCGACTTATCTCCTGGTGTTTACCTATTCAGATTCTCAACAGAAGACACTGTTGAAACCAAAAAACTGGTTGTGCTTTAACTGGTCAATAAAATGGGCTGCATTTACAACATGCAGCCCATTATTTTTACTACATCAAAAAAATGAATATACAAAGTGGAAAAATCAGAATTAGAAATGCTACCGCAGATGATGCACAAGTATTATCCAAATGGTGGAATAACGGGAAAATAATGGCTCACGCCGGTTTTCCAAAAGGACTTGGAACAACTAGTGCTAAAATCATCAAATCGCTTAGTAACGACAACAACTTCAATAGAAGACTTATTATCGAATTAGAAAATAAACCAATTGGTGAAATGAGTTACCGAACACCCCAAAAAGGTACAGCGGAAATCGGTATCAAGATATGCGTTACAAGTCAGCAGAATAAGGGATATGGAACTACTTCTTTAAAACTATTAATGAGCTACATCTTCATTAATTTAAAGTATGAAAAAATCATTCTTGATACTAATTTAAGCAACTTAAGAGCACAAATTGTTTATGAAAAATTGGGGTTTAGAAAAATAAAAACAAATATTGACTCATGGAGAGATCAACTGGGTAGGTTACAATCATCTGTTGATTATGAAATATTAAAAAATGAATATCTGGAGTTATACGATGAAGAGAGTGTGGCCACACAAATTGCGCAGCCACATTCCTATAATTAGTTAATCATTTACTTCAATGTCACCGTTAACTGTAGTAATTATAATTGTATGTTCGCCGTCACCCAAAGATGCTGATATTCCAACTGTTCTTTCTCGTACACTAGGATCAAAGCTATCAGCTATATCTACATCTCCATGAATAGTTTCGATTTCAATCTTTACATCAGCGGAGAGGTTTACTGAAATTTCTCCATTAACACTTGAAAGAAAAAGATTATTGTTTAACTCATCAATTTCACATTCAATGGATCCATTAACAACATCAATTTCTTTCAACTGGGGAACTGCCGAAACATTAACCTGACCATTTACAAGCTCAATTACCACGGTACCCTGAAATTCATTTGCATCAATTTCGCCATTTACTACAGCTAATTCAGCTACACCTGCTGCAGAACTTATTGAAACATTGCCATTAACATTTGCAATACCATAATCAAGTTCTAAATCTTCGGGCACCTTAATCATAAAAGTTACTTCACCACTGTGATTATCGTCCCAGTCTGCGTCATACTCGACTTCACAATTGATACCATCTGAAAGGTCACAAACAACTTCAATAGCGTCCATCTCTTCCTGATTTTCGCAGGTAATTACATAAACGACTTCAACCTCTTCGGAATCCCATCCTTCAACAGTAATCTCTCCATTAATGTTATCAATTGAAACAAGATCATCGGCCTCAAGAACAACAGTAACTTTTTCTTCCCTTACAATATCCTCAGCAATAGCAAAGCCTGTTACAGTACAAACAATCAATGTCAGAAGTAGCAATTTCATAATTTTCCTTTCGTGATAGTGTCGTTGCGGATTAAATATAGGTCAGCTTTCTAATTTGTCAAACTTTAATATCATTTTGATATTAATTCTTGTCTTATTTACATTCACATTCAACAATTAGCCACATCGCTAATTCTCACTTAATGGATTATTTAGAATAAATACCTTAGGATAATCAACTGGATTAGTATTCCATGCAAATATATTTTCA
>JAOZUR010000126.1 GCA_029938555.1 Candidatus Sabulitectum sp.
GAAGCAAACAGGCCCCTCTACATCGCTTACTATTTAAAAGAAGAACTTACTGCTCTCCAGCTACCGCTGGGACGCACATGATAGTAATAACTGGTTGCTTTCTGGTCAATGGATTCGAAAACAGAGGCAGAGAAGCATCTGAATTCATGGCTGACAAAGGCTGAAGAATCAGGAGTTACAATGCTTGTAAAGGTGGCAGAGTGGCTTACAGGGGTGAAATCCAACATTCTGAACTGGTTTGATTATAAGATTTCTTCTGAAAAGCTTGAAGCATTTAATGGGAAAATCAGAAAGCTTTTAAAGAATACTTGTGTGCTAAGAGATGAAGAGTACCTGTTTCTGAGGATACAAAACCTTATGTACACAAAAACCTAAAGGGCCGAAAATAGTTCGTTGGGAGACACGACCGAGGCGCCAGAAAGCCCCATGATTAAATCATGGGGCTTTTTATTTCTCTTTCATAGGATTTATTTGGTTTTATTCAACTTTTCCCTATACTTGTTTTTGATGTGACAGCATCACTAAACTTTGTATTGATCTGACCGGTTATTAATCAACCTTAACAAATCTGGTACAAACTCTGCCCAACTCTGTTGAAAGCATAACAGTATAGCATCCTTGAGGAAGCTCCCCACTATCCCAAGAGAGTACATGTTCTCCTACCCCGAGGTTTCTATCCAGGATGGTTTCAACGTCACGGCCATGGATGTCAAAAATTGAAACTAAGCAATGAGAAGACACGGGAAGGTTCAGTATAATATCAGCGTAACCTGAAACAGGGTTCTCTGAATTCGTGAGAGTCGGAAAGGCTCCCATTGCAGCTGACGGTGTATCCTCAATACCAAGCTGGATGGTATTGTTCAGATATACGTACACAGAATCTTTGTACAAAGGATACCCGTAGTTAAGCCTAACCAGATCCATATCGCCATCATTGTCAAAATCAGCAACTCCGAGCTGTCCATCACTTTTTTCTTTGTAATAGATTGAACCACCGAATGTACCATCACCCAGCCCTTGGAAAATTCTGATGCTTACGTGTGAACCGGCAAGATCAATATGTCCATCAAGATCAAAGTCCTCTGCTACTACAAATTGCATTTGATTCCCTAAAGAATCGGAGGTAGAAAAACCTCCACTCCCATCGTTTACCGAGACAAGATCTTTTGCATACCCATTCCCAGCTGTAGCGACTAAATCTAAAAATCCGTCCTCGTTAAAGTCTCCTTCCTCTATTGTTGCAAAGTCTTCACAATAATAATACGACGAAACTGTATAGTACACTTCCTGAAGAGTACCATCTCCATTCCCGAGCAAAATACCGATTCGATAACTCGTAAGAGGTATAAATGCTACATCCGCGAATCCGTCACCGTTCAAATCACCTGGGACGAAAATAAGATGAGAAAAACCGATGTTTTCAACTTCATAACTGGAATCAGGAATGAAACTGCCGTTTCCATCACAAAGATATACATCTATCCAGAAGTGGCTAGTAATATTATACGGTAAAAGCAGATCGGAATATCCATCTCCATTCAAATCACCAGTATTCACAGAGTAATGATAATGCGTGATTACTTCCTGCAGCTGAAATCCTCCTGACCCGTCACCTAGATATGTTTGAATTGTCGGTTCATTTTCTCCATTGCCTACTACAAGGTCAGGATATGGATCTGAATTCAGCTTGCAAACTGAAATAGTGCCAATATTGAATGGAATAATCTGCTGAAAAAAAGAAAATGTTCCGTCGCCTTCACCAAGAAACGTGTTTAGAGCGTAAGGAGCGCAACTAGTAACCAGAAAATCCATATTCCCATCATCATTAAAGTCAGCTGTTTCACATAATACAGGTACATCTATTTCAAAAACATAGGAAGGTTCATCGAACAAAGGATCGGCTACTGAAACTGATGAAAGGAGTATTAAAGCCACAACGAAAAAGAAATTCACTCTTAACCTTGCATGTATCGCAGAACTCATAATAACACAACCCTTCTAATCATAGGCTCTTCGCCCATTATGTTTATATGAACAAAATATACTCCAGATGGAATTTGATTACCTTCACATCTTGGGGATAAGTCTATTCTATGGGTTCCAGGAGCAAGCGATTGTGTTAGACTACTTGATTGAAGCCTTCCATCAGCAGAATAAACTGAAAAGCTTATTCCCTTGGTAGAGCCGTCTGGCACAAATACTGTTGCACTTATCATGTCTGATGGGCTTTGAAGTGAAATATCAAAATCAGAAACTGAATATGTAATATTACTCTCAACTGATTGAGTGTTATTCGTTTCATCGGTTTCGATGAACATATTTCTTGGATCAATAACAGCAACCAAAGTATTTGTATAACTCTCTGGAATTGTTACAGAAATTTCATGTATACCTTCTGTAAGAGGAAACCTTTCAGTAGCAATCAAATTTCGCCCTGAATAGATTGCCACAGCAGTTTGATTATCTTGTATGTCAATTTCAGTAGCTACAGAGGGTGTCAGGTTAGATTGAATAATGTGAGAGAATGACAGATTATGATTAATTCGTTCAGTTTCTTGGATTATAGAGAATGTCCTCTCATTCACCACAGCTTCAATAGCAAAATGATTTCTGGAGATTTGATCAACACCTGTCACTTCAATTGAAAGTAGAAGATTACCGGGATTCCCTCTAACAGCTTGAATAAGATCCATTTCAACCAGTTCTATATCAAATCCGTTTCCTGATCTTCCTGAATCAAAGAATCCTGTTCTATGAGAATCATGCTGATACATTGGCCAGCAGTTAGATGTGGGATATCCATCCCAGTTATATAGAGTAAGTTCACCTGAAGCATTGGCAGTAAGAACCTCAAATAGTCCGTCACCGTCTACATCACCCACTGCAGGCATCGTCGTAGTTCCTGCAGCTATCATTACCGATTTTACATTATTCATACAACCACTATGCGCGTTTATATCCACCAGGCCAAGGTTGGATATCTGTTCGGTAAAACACAATTCCATAGTTTAAATCTTCGTTTGAACCAGCATTCAGCCAAGGGATCTCCGTAAGAGAATTTCTTAACTGGCTGGAAAAAATTCAGTTCTCTGGAATTTCTTACTGTGCTTTGCGGATTTAATCCCCAAACACCCTTGACTTTTCGGATTAATATTCCCTAAACATCCTTGACTTCTCGGATTAATGATTGTAAGATTATCATTAAGGGAGAACATAATGAAGAGAATAGTTGAAGAAAAACTACTGATCTGGAAAGATTCAATCAGACGCAAACCCCTAATTTTGCTAGGTGCCAGGCAAGTTGGTAAAACCTGGCTTGTGGAGAATGTTTTAGTAAAAGAATTTACAAATTATGTGAAAATAGATTTTGAAAAAAACAAAGATGTACAC
>JAOZUR010000073.1:0-5634 GCA_029938555.1 Candidatus Sabulitectum sp.
ACACCCGTAGACAAAAAGATAGGGGAATTATGCTTGAAAAACTTAAAGAAATGATTTCAGTAGCAGATGCTGATTATGTAGACATTCGCTATGAAGTCAAGAAGACAACAACGATCTCTATGGCTGGAAAAGAATTAAAGAATGCCGGCTCAAATACTACAGATGGATTTGTGGTTAGAGCGTTGAAAAGTGGAGGATTTTCCTCGGTTACTGTGACTAAAGAGGCTGATGTTCCTGAGGCTATTAAACTAGCTGTCCAGGGAGCTTCTGCCATGTCAGGTGGAGGGAAAACAGTTAGTCTTGCAGATGTAACACCTGTGCAAGACAATGTGGAACCAGATTTGAATGGAGACCCTGCATTAACACCTCTTGCTGATAAAATATCTCTGTTAAAAAAGTACAATGGACTTATGCTTGAACAGCCTGAAATTGCCAATACAAATATGAGCTATAGTGAAGTAGATCGAGAGAAGTTTTTTGCTTCCACCCATGGTACAGCAATTCGTGAGCGAGTATGTACTGTAAGTATAGGTGGTGAAGTTGTTGCCAGACGCGAAGCCCTTACTCAGAACATTCGTGCTGCTGTAGGCGGAGCCAATGGAATGGCCTCTTTAATCAATCGTGATGATGTATTTCTCAAAAGAGCAGTTCTTGCAAGAGAGCTTCTTGATGCGGAACCTGTAAAAGGTGGCACATACGATGTTGTGATCAATCCCAGTTTAACCGGCGTGTTTATTCATGAAGCGTTTGGGCATTTCAGTGAAGCTGATATCATCGAGGACAATCCACCACTGAGAGAAAAAATGGCCATGGATAGGAAAATAGGCAGTGATGTTGTTACCATAATTGCAGATACTCTTATTCCAAATCAGGTTGGTTTTTACAAATATGATGATGAGGGAGTTCCTGTGAAAACCATTCCACTCATGGTGAATGGTGTGCTTAAGGGAAGACTGCACTCAAGAAGAACAGCTGCTGAATTTAACGAGCCGGTGACAGGTCATTGTGTAGCACAAGATCACGGATTTGAACCAATTGTTAGAATGGGCACTATCTATTTGAAAAAAGGGCAGATGCCTTTGGAAGACTTAATGAAACAGATGGGTGATGGTTTGTACCTTTGTGATGGCAAAGGCGGACAGACATCAGGTGAAAACTTCACTTTTGGAGCTCAGTACGGATACATTGTTAAGAATGGCGAAATCCAGGAAATGGTAAGAGACATCAATATTATGGGAAATCTTTTCACCACTATGAAAAATATTGAAGCAATGGATAACACAATGAAGCTCAGTGAACGGGGCGGTTGTGGTAAGGGTCAGATGAACATCAAGAGCGGTTATGGCGGCCCTAGTGTTTTGATAAGATCCATGGTTGTAGGAGGTGTATAATGGAAAAACTACTCAAAATTGCAGCATCAAAAGGTCTTAAAGCTGAAGTATATAGTATTCGGGAAAAGTCCCTTAGCATGGGCAAAGTAAATGGTGCGGTGAATGATGTATCCGCTTCTATTCAATCAGGGGTTTCTTTAAGAATTATAAAAGATGGGAAACTTGGTTTTGCATATACTAAAAATCTTATAAACAGAGAAGAACTTGTTGCAAATGCCATGGCTTCTTTAGACGCGGGAGTTGAAGCTTTATACGATTTCCCTGATGCCGGTTCGCTTTCAATCATAGATGATTATGATGAAGCTGTTGAAGAAATGAGCTTCTCAGAAATCAAGAAAAACATAAAAGATATTGAAGGACTTTACACCGGGCAGAAAAGCGGAATTCTTGAAATTTCATCTGGCTGTGGTACAACAGAGTTAAGAATATTGAATACCTCTGGCTCTGATCTTCGCCAGAAGGAATCTTCAGTATACAGCATGGGTGAACTTGTGTACCCGGGAACAAGTTCAGGGATACGAAATATTTTTGCAGGTAAATCTGAAGCAAAACCGCACCTTGCAGATGTAACAAGAACTGTTGACTTTTTTAACAATTCTCTTCCAGAGGTTGAGATTGGTGACAGTCGGATGAAGGTGATGTTTGCTCCTGAATCAATGTATGCTCTCACATGGAGACTTGGTATGGCATCATCTGCAAAAACATTCTACGAAAAGGTTTCACCTCTTCTTGATAAAGTTAATGAACAGGTAATTTCACCGCTAATATCTTTTGTAAGTGATCCAACTTCAGGAAGAATGGGTAGACGGTTTTTTGATGATGAGGGAATAAAAACTGCAAGAGTTCCAATATTTGAAAATGGAGTTTTCAAAACTGTTTTCAATAATCTTGATTATGCGTCAAAGATGAAAACCCCTGCTTTAGGTACAGGATTTAAAGGTGGAATGTGGGGTGGAGACAAAATTTCTGTAAGCCCAGCTCCTAGTCTTTCTCATGCAACTTTTTCACATGGAAACAAATCATTTGAAGAAATGCTAGCTATGATGGACCGGGGAGTGATTATTTTCGGAGCATTAGGAGCACATTCTGGAAATCTACTTAACGGAGATCTTTCAATTGGTCTTGATCCTGGTTTGTATGTTGAAAACGGTAAAATTGTAGGTAGAGTGAAAGATGCCATGATGGCCGGTAATATTTACCAGATGCTTTCAAAAACCATAGCTGTTGAAAATTCAGCTCATTATACCAATAGCATGTATGATAATCCTACGATACTATTGGAAAATATAAGTGTTGTAGGTTCCTAGAATCTAGCTTTTTCATGTAAGAAAATAAGATCAAGAGATAACAATTTTCTTAGATAGTAGGGGTGTGACAAAAGTCATGCCCCTTTTGCTATATTGGGCTAAACGAAGAAGGGGGTTATCATGAATTTTTCGGAACTATCAGAAAATACAAGAAGTTATAGAAGGTTCATTGAGAATAAGGAAATTCCAATGGAAATGCTGAAGAAAATGATTGCTTCAGCTGGACTTGCTCCAAACGCTTCTAATTTACAAAGACTTAGATTTAGCTTAGTTACAGAAGAAAAAGAAAAGAACATTTTGTTTTCGGGAATTGGTTGGGCCGGTTACATTACAGAATGGGAAGGGCCTTCCCCTGGTGAAAGACCAGCTGCTTATATTGTGATTCAAGCTCCAGTTGAAGAGAAAGTTTTTACCGGAATTGATGTGGGCATAACTGCAGCTTATATAGTTTTAGAGGCATCTAGTAATGGAATTGCCAGTTGTATGTTACTGAATTACAATAAGGATTCCGTAACAGCTGTTCAGGGGTATCTTCCAAAATTAGTTATTGCACTTGGTTACCCGGGAGAAACAGTAGTTTTAGATAAAGATAGCGAAAATTTACGATACTGGCGGGATGAAAACGGAGTACATCATGTACCTAAGCTTTCGCTGAAAACTCTTGTATTGAAGGGATAGTTATGAGTAATGCAGAGAATTTTTTAAACCGGCGATCTCGGTTGATAGAAACTTTTGATGACGATTATTGCATTGTTGTGAAGGCATCATCGTCCAAACCAACCAGCGCTGATGGTATGTACTATTACACTGCTTCCAGAAATCTTTATTACTTAACAGGAATAAAACAGGAAAACACTATCCTGGTCATGTGGAAGTTAAAAGGCCGTGCCCCCATGGAATGTTTATACATTTCTTCTTATGATGAAGAATACGCAAAATGGTACGGCACAGTACTTACAAAAGAGCAGGCACAGAAAAAAAGTGGAATAAATGATATTCGTTTTGCCGGGAGTGAAGACAGCTTTTTTGACAAACTAGTCTCAAGGGAACGATTGGAAAATTTCTATTTTGATTGGCATAACTGCGGACTTAAAGGGGTGCCAGGGAAAAGATTAACTTATGTGAACAATTTCAAAAAACTATACCCCGGGCTTAATGTGGAAAGTATTTCTAAAAAAATATTTACTCTTCGTATGGTAAAAGATTTAGCAGAGATTGATACAATTCGCCAAGCTACAGAACTCACAAGAAAAGGTTTTGAAGCAGCAGCTAAGAAACTTAAAGCAGGCATGAATGAGAGAGAGTTTGAAGCAGAACTACTATACGAATGGGCAAAAGAGGGTGAAAAAATTCCTGCTTTTTCTGCCATAGTAGCCGGTGGCAGCAGAGCCACATGCCTTCATTATGACAGCAACGATACAGAACTTTCAGATGGAGAACTTTTGCTTGTTGACCATGGTGCAATGAAAAACTTGTACTGTGCAGATATAACAAGAACTATTCCTGTCAGCGGGAAATACACGGCCAGGCAGCGTGAGCTTATGGAAATGGTGCTGGAAATTCAGACAAAAGCAATTGAACTTCTTCGTCCGGGAAAGCTACACAGAGTGTGGAATGATCAAGTTCTAGAAGCTTACAAAGAAATAATGTTACGCAGAGGTGAAATCAACGAACCAGAAGAAATAAGCAATTACTACTATCATGGAATAGGACATCACCTTGGTCTTGATACGCATGATGAAAATGATTCAAATCTACCCATAACCGCAGGCATGGTTTTCACTGTGGAACCTGGCTTTTACAGCGCGGAGGAGGGCATTGGCATTAGAATAGAAGATGATGTTCTTGTTGGTGAGACTGAGAATACAGTTCTTTCTGCAGCTTTCCCTAGAACCCCCGATGAAATAGAAAAATTGATGGCAGACAAGTGAATCTGAACAAAAATATGAAGTATATGAGAATGGCTCTGGAGCAGGCTGAATCAGCCCTCTCCAGAGCCGAGGTTCCTGTTGGTGCAGTTCTTGTCACGGGAGATGGTAAGGTGTTTAAAGATTCTAATAGAACCGCAGAGCTTCACCTGCCACAGTCACATGCTGAGTGTCTTGTAATCAATGCAGCTTGCAAGGAAAGAGGCGACTGGCGTTTGGAAGACTGTACACTTTATGTCACCTTAGAGCCCTGTGTCATGTGTGCTGGTCTTATTTTGATATCTAGGGTTCCTAAAGTTGTTTATGGGGCCTGGGACAAAAGGTTTGGTGCTTTTGGTTCTGTAACAAATCTTCTTGAAATGTCACATTTGAATCACTATCCAGAGGTGTCAGGTGGTCTTTTGGCAGATGAATCTGCAAGAATGCTTAAAGGTTTTTTTAAGAATCGAAGAAAAATCAAGAGTAAATAGGATCTGATATTTTTTATCTTGTTTGAAGACATGATAGACCAGAAAGGAGTAGTAATGAATGCTGATTTTGAAAAGATTATTCAAGAGTCAATTAAGATTGAACTTCAAGTAGCTGATCTATATTTGTTCTTTTACGGTAATTTTCCAGAAGATGCAGGATTCTGGTGGCAGATTGCCATTGAAGAGAAAAATCACGCAGCGTTGATTAAAAGTCTGGAATTAATTTCAGAACACGTGAATGACTTGCCCGAGGAAATATTTTCCTCTTCCCTGGAAGACCTGATTGCAACTAATAAAATGCTCACTTCGGTGATTGAAGATTGTAAGGTGGCTCCCCCTGACAGAAACACTGCTTTTAATACAGCACTAACCATTGAAGAATCAGCAGGAGAGCTCCATTATCAGGGTTTCATGGGTGATGGAAAAGATTCACACTTGCATATAAACAAAGTTTTCAGACAGTTAAATAGAGAAGATAAAGATCATAGTTTGCGACTACGGGCATATATGGCAGCGAATAGCATAACTATTTCGTAAA
>JAOZUR010000073.1:5734-12064 GCA_029938555.1 Candidatus Sabulitectum sp.
AGTTATAAAAAAGAGCCCGGCGCATGCCAGGCTCTTTTTTTTATCTGATTTTACTAGATGCTGAGAACTGTAAATTCAATTCTACGGTTTCTAGCTTTGTTGGCAGCGGAGTTGTTTGGAACGATTGGGTTTGCTTCACCATAACCAACTGTTGTGAGTCTATTACCGGCAATGCCCTTGCTTACAAGGTACTGATAAACAGACTGTGCTCTGCCTTCACTTAAAGTTTTGTTGGCGCTTTCGCCACCATCGCTGTCAGTGTGACCGGCAATCTGGATTCTAGCATTTGGGTTGTCTCTAAGAAGGATTGCTACACTGTCAAGAACAGGGTAACTTTCTGGCTTAAGGTTAGAACTTCCAGAGGCGAAGTAGATATTATCAAAACTCATTACTTCACCTGCACGCAGAGCTGCTCTAAGAGTGAAGGCGACATTAACAGTCTGATTTGCTGTAATGGTTGTGGTTTTATTGTCAGCGATGTAACCTTCTGGCTGGACCGAGATTGGCCATGTTCCAGCTTCAACTTGAGCAGTATAGATGCCCACTGTATTTGTTGTTACTGACACAGGATTAGTGCTGCCAATGGTAACAGAGGCATTGGTGATAGGTCTGCCTTCACCATCTCTGACGGATCCACTAACTGTACCAAGGTTTGGTACCATTGCAAAGTCAAGATTAATTGCTTCATTTACGCCAAGAGTGGCGACGGCACTGATATCGCGGTACCCAGGAGCCACTACAGTGATTGGAATATCACCTGCAGGCACGAGGTTAGTGTAAAAACCGGTGTTTTCATCACTGGTAACTGTGCCGATTGGAACTCCAGGGAAAGTAATTCTTGCGAAAATAGGGGCTCCTGAAAGAGAATCATTTACTATTCCACTGATGGTGGAAATGGTTTCTCTTACTTCTTTTCCCATCATGTCTGACGAGAATCCAATGCCCAAGCTAACGCCCCAGTCGAATGTTCCACCGATGGGCAATGGTGATCTTTCAGCACGCTGGGCTGCTGTAACAATACTGTCTGTTTGGTAAAGACCATGTCCCAAGTCAAAATACTGAGGGTCAAAGGTGCTTGTACTAAGGTCGAATGAAACATCGATGAAAGTACCGGAACTGTTTTTGAATCTAATTCCAGGGGTGAAATAAGATACATTAGAGTTTTCGCGATCAAGTAGTTTACGGTTTGAGTACTCAAAGAAAACATCAGCATAAGGTGTTGGAACTTCAAGACCGAAGCCAAAGTTAAATATTCCATCACTTACTTCAAGGGCAATCTGAGTTGAGTCAGAGTAAATCCAGCCAGTACTATCAACATCAACTCGGAAATCAGTAAAGTTGTAATTCTGTGTGTACTTTGAGTATCCAAAGTTAAGATGAGCTTTAACAGGTGCCATTGGCAACCAGCGACCGAAATCTCCTGTAATAAGGAAATCCATAGAGTAGTTACTATTGCCAGTTGTGCTGAATGGCTTGCGAACAGTACTGATTATCTGACCAGTGTGCCATCTGCCATCAGGGTCATCCACGTTATGAAGAAATGCGGTGTCTGCTGGGGCCAATCCAAATCTGAAGTCGCCACCTAGCCAGATGATATCTTCAAGGGTAGGAATAGGGTTGTACCCACCATGAAGTGTAATATTCACAGCTTCAAAACCTTGAACTTCTTCCCAGTGCCCGGTAGATCTTTCTTCGTAAAAATCTCGTTCAAGCATGGTTCCAGAATATGTGGCTGATGCAGCAAGATCAACATAATCCCAAACACCGTAAGCAAGACTCAGCATACCTTGACCGGTGTGCTCGGTTTGAGTCATTTCCGGAAAGAGAAGAGTTTGCCCGTTAAAATGGCTCTTATAGATAAAATTCGTGTAATCATTAGCAGCAGTCCAATAGGAAAGCCCCAGTTTGAAGGCCATTTCATTGAAGCCCAAAGGAATAGCACTGTTTACCCGGTGTAGACCTGGAATACCCCAATTTGATGGAGCTGCCAGGGAAGATGAGACCAGAATTGCAAGAAGAATGAAAATAACTCTTTTCAATTGAACCCCTCCTTTTTGAAAAGAAAAAATTTGGTTGCCATAACCTGAAGCATGCCAATATTCTTCTTTGCGGTCAACCGACCAGTTTTTGCCGCTGAATCGGTGCGAAAATTAGAACAGGTGACGATTATTATATTAGACGGTTATGCAGGGACTTTTTTGTTTTTGTTTTTTGCACATTATAGGGAGATAATTATATGAGATTAACTTTATTTGTACTGGTTCTTTTGGTCACTCTTTCTTTAGCCTGGGATCCAATGAGTTACAACTATCTTAGCGAAGTCCTTCCTGTGACCGGAACGTCAAGCAATTTCGCTTTTGGTTATTTTGGCGCAAGTCAGTATTGGGAAACAGATTCTCTTGGTTTTGACAGCCTTTATGATTACCGCGATAATTTTGGAGTGGTAAGATTTTTATGGGCAGGAAGTTATGGATTGACTTCCAGCCACACCATCAGTCTGATAATACCAGGATTTTTGCAGTTGCAGGGCCCTGGAGATACTTTGGGTGTTGGAATAGCAGATCCATGGATATCATTTGATGGCTGGGTGAGTAGAGATCCGCATCTTATTGTAAGAGGGGCTCTACGCCCGACACTTAAGGGCGCTCTTGATACTGGAAATTATACTGAAAGTGACAGACACGTTGCTGCAGAAGTATCAGCTACTGTTTTGTTTCCTATTTCTGGAACTCTTGCGGGCCCAAGGCTTCAGGTTTCCGGTGGGTTGCGTAACTATTTTACAGCTTGGGATCAGGTTCCTGGTTCGCCTAGGGATTCAGCTGATACATCCCCCGCAGTTGAATTACGGGGAGAAGCAAGATTGATACTACCTGTAAATCAGGAGCTGAATTTCCATGCTGGATTAGAAATGGTTACACGGGGTGAGACAGAAGTCGATTCTGAAGATATAGCTGGCAGTGAGGTTTCTCTTATTGACTTCCGAACTGGAATCGATCTTATGAATTCACAAATGGAGATATCGGTAGATGTCTTTTATCGTGTTTCAGGTGAAAATGTAAGTAAGGAATGGGGAGTTCTTGTTAGCGGTATTGGCGGTTTTGATTTGGGTGATCTGTTTGATGTTGGTTCAACAGGAGGTAGAACTTCTACAGGTTCTGGAAGAGACCGTTAATGAAAAGATTTTTATCTGCTTTTGACATTGTTTTACTTGTTATTGTATTTGCATTGATAACCAGACCTTACAGTTTAGGAAAAAAACTTGAGCAAAGTGTTACAACTTATTCTTCTGCACTTAATTCAGGGAATCCTGAAGATGCTTTGTGTTTGATGTCTTTTGCAATTGCCGATGGTTTATCGCCTGAGTTCCTTTTAAGGCTTGAGGGTATAACTGTTCCTTCGTATTTCAGATATGACGGAAGCGATAGTCATGGGTACCGGATGGTTGGATTTCTAGAAGATTCCGGTAGCCGAGTTATATGGTTTTCAGCTGGCGAAAATGGTCTTCTAGTAACAAAAGATACTGCCATAGATAATATTTTAGGTTCGGCAGTTTTCCTCTGTAGGGAAAATGCACTTTTAAATCCTGAAGGGTGCTGCCCTGTTTCGGGGCAACCATATGAGTACAATACAGAAACAGGTTTTGTTATTTGTAACCAGGGGCACTTAGGTGAAGGAATTGAAATAAGCTCAGATGAGTGTTTTTTACAAAGAGATTCTGTAGCTATTGAATTGAACGAATACATAAATGCCGGGTATTCTATGCCGGAGAACCTTGAAGAGATGTTCACTGTTAGTGGTGAAGAATATGGAAGAAGAGGCGGTTATCGATGTCCAGACAATTTCTACAAGTATTACGAGCTGCGAGATGGAGTTATTTTCTGTCCATTCCACGAAGAATATTCCGAAATAGTGGTACTACCATGAATACATACCCTAGTCTAATTCAGGATCAGAAAACATTTAACTGCTTAATCAAGGATTTACTTAAAAAGCCTGTGGTTGCTCTTGATACAGAGTTTCATTGTGAGAAACGATATTGGCCTGATTTGTTTTTGATACAGCTGGCTGCTGATGGCATTGGTCCAGTTGCTGTTGACCCTATTTCTGTCAAAGATCTGACACCGCTGGCTGATCTTTTTGCAGAAGAAAAAGTGGTAAAAGTTTTACATAGTGCAAAAAATGATCTTGCAATTCTTTTTCATGACATTCCTGGATTTACAGTAAAGAATCTTTTTGATTCTCAGATTGCAGCAGCATTTCTTGGGTATGGTGAACAGATAAGTCTTGTGAATCTTGTACATTCCGTGTGCGGTGTTAAGGCAAGAAAAATGTATTCCATGAGTGACTGGTCTGCAAGACCATTGGCAGAAGGTCAGCTTGAGTATGCTCTGGATGATGTAAGGTATCTGGTTCAGGTGTATGAATCACTTGCAGGGGATTTGAAGAAAAAAGGGCGTACTCATTGGTTTAACGGAGAATCCGAATCGTTGACTGATCCACAGACATATGTAACTTCTAAGGAACGACTTTTCAGTAAAGCAAGATCTGCTGGCAAAGTAAAAAGTGGCAGTTTCCCTTTGCTCTGGATGCTTCTGAATTGGCGTGAAGAAAAAGCAATAGTTATGAATCGACCAAGATTTTATATTGCCCGTGACCATCTGTTGTGTCGCCTTGCAGTTCTTGCCCCGAAAAATGTTGAAAACATTCGCAGTCTTCGAGGATTGCCCGGTGGATTTATTGATAAGTACGGAAATGATGTGATTGAAGTTGCCAATAGGTGTTTGAATAATCCTCCGTCAGATGTTCCCAAAATCAGACTTCCAAGGCATGATTGGGGTTATGCAGCACGAAAAGATATTTTGCGCATTTTTCTTAAAATGAAATCAAAATCACTTGATCTTTCTCCGGCGCTTTTATTACCTAAAGATAGCTTTGAATCAATTCTGGCAGATCCGCCTAAAAATTTGGAACAATTTATGACCAGGACAGACCTTACCGGCTGGAGAAAAGAAGCACTAGGTCCGGAAATTGTTGATTTGCTCACGGGTAAACTAGCCATAACATTAAAAAAAGGTAACTCGATAAAGTTCATAAAAGTGAAATGAAACTGAAACCAACTGCAGAGAAGTTACTAAAGGAAATGTCTTTAAGTTCTGGGGAGGCTGGGCTTCCATCACCTTTGGTTGCAGGGCTTGATCCCTTTTTTGTACTGGTTGGAACGGTCATAAGTCTTCGTACCCGTGATGCAGTAACAGAAGTTGTTACTAAGCGAGTTATTAAGGCGGCCCCTTCTCTTGAAAAACTTACTCAGATTCCTGTGGAGGACCTTGCCGAACTGCTTAATCCAGCTGGGTTTTTCAACAGAAAAGCTGTTCAACTTAAAAAGATGGCAGAGATAATTCTTTCTGATTTCAATGGAAAAATTCCAGCAGAACGTAAAGCTTTGGAATCATTGCCTGGTGTCGGTGGTAAAACTGCAGCTTATGTTCTTTCAATGGCATTTAGAATTCCTGCAATTTGTGTAGATGTTCATGTACATCGGATTGCAAACAGAATGGGAATAATTAAAACCAAATCCCCTGAAGAATCGGAAAAAGCACTTATGGATTATTTTCCAGAGGAATTGTGGATTCCCCTTAACCATATTTTTGTAAGATTCGGGCAACGAATATGTCTTTCTCGTATTCCTAAATGTGATGGATGTGTTTTTAAAGGCTGGTGTAAGTATGCTGATTGACATAACAAAACCTCTTTTTAACGGTATCACTGTATGGCCGGGAGATACTGTATTTGAGCGAAAAACAGAAGAGGATGGAGATTTCACCACGTCAATGGTTACAATGTCATTACACACAGGAACTCACATGGATGCACCAAGGCATCGTTTTGAAGATGGAAAATCCATTGATGAAATTACCCCATTCATAATTCCTGCTCTGGTAAAAATATCCGGTAACCCTAAGGGCAAGGCTGTGTTATTTGACAGACCTGTTTCTTCAGTTGAGGCAGAAGAACTTGTAAAAGCCGGTATGGTTTTAATTGGAACCTCTTCCATTTCTATAGACATTGGCCAGCAGACGGAAGCACATGCTGTTATTCTTGGTGCAGGCATTCCCATAATAGAGAATCTGGAACTAAAAAAGGTAAAAGCGGGTGAGTATATAATAATGGCATTTCCTCTGAAAATAACAGGAGCTGATGGTTCACCGGTAAGGGTCTTGCTTGCGGAAACAGCTGATGATATTTTATCATTCAATACAAGGAGTTAGTCATGACAGATGAACAGAAAAAAGAACATCACAAATTTGCTGTAAATTGTTTTAATCAAAC
>JAOZUR010000005.1:0-76797 GCA_029938555.1 Candidatus Sabulitectum sp.
CTTCTTCAGGAAGTGTATGAGTAGCGCTAAAGCGGAAGCTTACTGTTTTAGGGCTCACAGTCTTTCCATGTTTCAGGATAGTTCCGGTAAAAAAAGAACATAATTTATTACAATTTGGGGCAGCTGGAGAGTCTTTTAAGGAAGGTTTTTGCTTCCAGTCCAGAATCTGTTGCTTCTATCAGTAGTTTAACTGGTATTCAAAAAAGCACTATTTTTACCTGGAAACACAAGAAGGAAAAGTTATTCAGTTACATCCGTAATCTCCTCAACAACAATGCTTTCAGGGTTGCCAAAGAACCAGTTGGCATGATAGTCATTAGTAGATAGGGCATATACAATTGTTTCCTTATTAACTGGAACAGAGTTACATAAAGACCAATCACTCTTGCTTCTCACTTCAGTCATTTCATCGGGAACAAGTATTACTACTCTTTTCATAAAACCTCCTCTAAGATAGAATCTGTTGATTTCGTTAACTGACAAACAACAGGATACATCTTTGTTAAATACGGTTGCCATAACAATAAATGAAAAAACAACTCCACATTCCAGTCTCTTTGGATAGGACCTGGTATTGGTATTAAACACTATTTCTTTACCATACTTAAGCTCTGAATTATAAAGAGTCAGCTTCCTGCCGGCTGAACCGCAAAGATAAATGTCACCGTGTTTATCAAAAAAAGCCTGTTCATCCTGTTAAATTCTCTGGATCCTACACTCTTGGAGTAAAATCATAAAGATGTTCGCTGTCAGGAGAATATATACGAACACCCAGATGGCGATGTTACTCTCTGGTGTATATGCCCCCTGCAAACATTCAAAGCAAGCCCATTTTACTTCAACACTCTAAAAAGCTGATCAAAAACCATGTTTACCTCCGAAAAGTGGTAGAATCATCTATTTTTTACCTGCAAAAAGTTGTAAAGTTTGCTACTTTTTACCTGCAAAAAGTTGTGCAAATATTCGCATACGCTTGACATTCAAGCAGTTCAGATATGTTTTCAGCAAATGAAACGCACAGCAGAAACAAAGCTACAGCAATTCTGAAGTAGAATTTTTACTAGACGGTAATTCAGGTGTGGTTCCTATCAAAGTAAAATCGGGAAAAAACAGGCGGTCGAAATCGCTATCTGTTTTTCAGGGAAAATAGCACCCCAAACTGTCTATTAAGCTTGGAGACTGGAATTTTTCCGCAACAGAAAAAGTTTTTGGCTCATACTTGTATCTAGCACTTGTTCATTCCAATCGGTCAGACCAATTTCCTGAATGATTCGTATAAATCCAAGATTGATGACCCTATTCCCGTGCCACAAAGTATGCCTTTGGGTACCCTCCGTATCATGGGTGGTACAATCATTATCTTGTTCTTTATTCCTGTCAGGCATCTCTTAGGACTGTTCTTTACCTTAACCTTCGTCATTTATTTGTGGCAATTAAATATGGTCAGGAAATGAGTTTACATGTTAATATAATTTGATTGTATTGATTTTTTGGTATCAGAGTTAACTCAATTTCCTTATTTTGACTTAATTGCTGTTTTTTATTCTTGTATATTTCACCTGTGACAGGTTCTCTTTAACAAATTTGGATTGAAATTATTCATGAACTAAGGTGGAATTACTATTTGGCTAAAATCTAATGGAGAAGGTTGATGAAGATTGAAGTTTCAGTGGGAGAGTTAGTTGACAAAGTATCCATTCTTGAGATAAAGCTTGACAAAGTTAGTGACCCAGGCAAACTGGTAAATATCAGGAAAGAATACAATCTTCAAAAAGTAGTTATGGAATCTATTGGAATAGACTCTAATAGTACTGATTTTATCGAATTAAAAAAAATTAATCTAGAGATCTGGCTAACCGAGGATGCCATACGAAAAAGAGAGTTAAATAAGGATTTTGGAGAAGAGTTTATTCAATTGGCTCGAGATGTTTATTTTAAAAATGATAGAAGAGCTTCCATTAAAAGAAAAATAAACCTTGAATATAATTCGTTAATTGTTGAAGAAAAGGAATACACAGACTACGGGCAGGACAGGTAAAATGATTAAATTCTTATCTTCACAGCAGTTAAAGGGAATAAGGAAAATACTAATTATGCAATACAAGCCTTTCGGTGATGTATTGCTGAATACAGGATATCTGCCTGCGTTAAGGGCAAAATTCCCAGATGCTCAAATTGACTTTCTGGTTCAAAAACCTTACGCTATTCTTCTTGAAAATAACCCCAATCTTGATAATCTTGTGTTAATGGATAAGATAAAAAAGGATACACTCAAGTATGTTCTTTCTAGGTTTTACCTGATAAAAAAAATTAGAAGTAATAAGTACGATGTTATTATTGATCAAGCTAGAGGACCCGGTGCTTCACAGATTGTTTTTTTCAGCGGAGCAAAGTTCCGGCTTGGATGGTTAAAAACAAAAAAACTAAGCTGGCTTAAGGGATATAATTGGGTTTACAATTACAAAACTATCAAAAACAATGATATCTATTCAGCTAGAGCAAAATTTGAAATGCTTAGGCCACTTGGCATTGAAGAAGAGCCTCACAATACTTTCTATTTTATACTACCAGAATCAAAGAAAAAAGTTAAAGCGTGGCTGAAAGAATCTGATTTGTTGGGGAAGAAGATAGTTGTTTTTTCTCCTGTAACACCAATTCGCACAAGGCAGTGGAAATTTGAGTATTTTGCTCGTACCGCAGATATTATGATAGAAAAGTTCGGTTTTAAAGTCGTTCTGCTGTGGGGGCCACGAGAAAAAGAAAAAGTTGAAGGAATTGCTTCTCAAATGAAACACAAACCATTTATAACACCTGCTACTAGCTTCAACGAAGCTGGTGCAATATTACAACATGCTTCAGTATATATTGGGAATAATGGAGGTGTTCACCATCTTTCAGTTGCTGTTAAAACTCCTACTCTTACAGTATTTGGTCCTAACACCGAACCATTCAAGTGGACCGCATGGGATCAGCCTATTCATTCCTTTGTAAAGAACAATGATCGAAAAGAGTATATAGATGGAACATTTGGAGTAACCCCCGAAATGGTTAGTGAGAAACTTGAAGAACTAATTGCTGATTGTTCTTCGTTAGGTATACAGATAATCAGAGATGCGAAATGCCCTCTACCCATAAATGCTCTTTGATCCTCACATCATATTGTTTCCATTAATATTCTTTACAATTGTCATTGTAACTGTGAGTTCACGGAAAGTTAAACACTTATATCTTGGTGTTATAACCGGCTCTTTTGTGGCTCAAACACATCTTGGAGGTACTCAATCTGAAAGATAAACTTTGGTACGGACATTTGAATGATGGGCATGGTAAATGTACTATAGTAGCCTATGATCCTACTTTACAAGGTCCAGCTAATGATGAAGTCTATTTGTTTAATGCTAGGGAATACAAGATTTTAACATATAAGAAGAATCTTGTTCGCCCCAAGCTAACTCCACTTAAGGATGGAGATAAATCAATACTGAAATCTATTGAATTTGCCTTTGCAAAAGCTAAATCCAAACTCTATGAATCTAAAATAGATTTTCCCCCTTCGTTCAATAACGATTACGAGCCATATATCTTTTCTGATGAATCAAACGATGAGAGCTGTATCATTGAGGAATCAAGGATATATTTAAAATTATTGAGTAATAGTGAAGAAGAAGGCTGGTTTTATCCAGATTATGGTGAAACTATGATTGATAATCTCACTGGGTCTTGTTAGAAATTTATTCAGAAAGACTTATTCACAAAGAACAAAACCTCCTGTTCCCTCTGTGTTGATAATCAGGTTTAAACAGCATTGTTCTATACGGAGTAACTGTAGTGTTTTCGGGTTTACTTTGGGTTTCTTGAAATGTATCTTAACGATGGTGACAAATTGAATTTGTCAATACAAAAAGGGGGAATATGAGATACATTTCGTTGATTCTTTTGTGTTCATTGGTTTTTGCCAGTGAGGATCTTTCGGGGATTACCATGGAACTTGGGGAACCGGGTGAATTAGTTGGCAGTGTTGTTCATCTTGTAACATCTTTGCCTGCCGAAGTTTCCTGGGAGATGGAAGTTCCAGAACCGTTGCCATTCTTTGAACCACCGGCTGAGTATGGTGAGGTTGAAACTCTTGATTGCAGGTTTATCGTACAAGACAAAGAGGGGATCTGTCCTGCTATTGTTTCTCTTTCTTCAGAGACCATTGAGCAGAATGCAGAGATAATACTTTCTACTCAGGCTCAGCAGGCAGTTGACCTAGCACCGGAGTGGTTGCAGGGGCATCTTATCTGGAAGTTTTCTATACTAACAGAAGCAAATCAGGATAGATACGGTGATTTGCTACTTGCTCACCAGGGCCAGGATTATTACGATGAGCTTGCTTTTACAGTTGCGAATCTTTCCTGGACTATACTCGCAAATCCAAGCTGGAACGAGACTCTTCTTGTAGATAACGCTCAGGGGATTTATGACCATGATCCTTTTCTCAGTTATGTAAATGTGAATGACTACGGCGGGACTGATTATTACAGTACCACAGAGTACAACACTGTTGTTGGTTCTGATACAGTCTGGGTAGAAATTCCAAAGGAAATCTATTACTACTATGTTGTTATGCCAAAGGTATCTGATGAGCGTCCTTTAGATGACTCTAGTGTTTATGATGAATTCTGGAGACAGTATTTATGGGATATGGATGACGCTGGTTATCCAGTTCTTAATCAGGTTCTTAATTCGAATGTACTGGTTTTCTGGGATGAACAGACTAGAAGCTGGGGATGGTCCACCACTCCGGTATTCTCAGATACTCTTCAGGCTGTTGAAATACTAAGCAAGTGGACACGGGCAACACTTGATGAATCTGCCAGTGGTAACAGACCAATTCAGCCTAACACTATTGCACATGAGCACAATGGTAACTGTGGTGAGACACAGGACTTGCTCTGCGCAGCTTCAAGAACAGCACTTATTCCCACAGTATGCGCCATGGATATTAATGAGGATCATGTTTGGTGTGAGATATGGTGGGATGGAACATGGGGTGGCTGGTATGTTGATACTGTGAATAACCCTAATTGTGCTTATGACAGTGATTATGGTGGGTCTAAAGACTGCAGCTGTATCTGGAGCTGGAGAAATGATGGATTTACATGGGATGCTGTTGCGTATTACTCTCAATCATGTACATTTACTGTAACCGTAACAGATTCAGCAGGAGTTCCAGTTGATAATGCTACTGTTCAGTTGGCCAGTGAGGGATGGCAGACAAGCACTCTTTACAGAGCAACATGGGGGCAGACCGATCGTAACGGGCAGATAACCTTCATTCTTGGTGACAATCAAAATTATTACATGAATATCTCGTGTGCCCTTGGTAACTATGTAGGGCCAGGAGGGTATGTTGAAGCTATCACCAATAGTGTTGCAGGCACAGACTATTTCTTCGAATGGAGTCCTCCTGATTTGATGCCGGAACTTAATATGAACCAGTTAAGTGAAGGCTCAATGACAAAGTATCTTATTCAAGTTGAGTATGATCTGCCAGTTGATATAATGAATGGAAGAGATTATTACGCCAGTACAAGGTCGGAGTATGCCGAACCCCTTGAAAATGGTACTGCGGATTTCTTCATCGTTGATTCTGCCAATTGGGATCTGTATCAATCTGGGGATGAATTTGATTGTTATGAACCGATTTATGGACAAAGTTCAGGGGAAGTATGGTTTTATGCTCCTCACACCGACGATTGGTACATTGTGTTCAGTGGTGACAGACATCAGGGAGTGGAAACATTAGCAGATGCAACAATCACCCTCTGGGAGCATGACGGTACAGGAATTAGTGAGGGAGTTGTTTTAGGGCAGGTAGCATCTATTTTTCCTAATCCATGCGTGAATCAGGCTTCTGTTAGTTTTGCTACAGCAGCTCCTGGAATGGCAGAAGTGGTTCTTTACGACATTCATGGTAGAGTTGTTGAAACTCTTTGTAATGAAGTAATAGAGGCAGGTAATCACAACCTTCAATTGGAATCATCAGCTCTTTCCAGCGGTCTTTACTTCATGAAATTCAGCGGTGAAGGGCTGAACTCAATGAGGAGCGTTACAGTTCTTAAGTAAATTCCATGGAGAATAGATATAACGGGGGAGCTTCGGTTCCCCCGTATTCTGTTTAAGGCACATAGATTAGAAGGTTGTTGTTTGTTAACGCTTCAAATAAGTAGATAGCAGTAGGTCGTTTAATGGCGATATAGGTCGCTATGCTACTTCATATGTTTGTTCGCTCTTAGTTTCTTTTGTCTTTTTGTTCTTTGCTGGTGTTACAATAGTATTTTTATCTGCTAATCACAAGAGGAAGCTCTTATTTATTCGTTTATCTATGAATCAACCCGTTTAATTCCTTTCGCCGGAGTTATGTTTCCAGTTTTTCGTAGAAGAATTTCATTTAAACAATACTGCTTATGGATGGATTAGCTTAAGTGATGGGAAATAGGTTTTATATCTTGCTACATCCCTGGTGATTAGATTAAAGTTCGATATAGATGCGTGTGCACCAATAAAGAAATCAGGTAAGGTAGATATTTTTGTGCCATGATTTTTTTTGTATTCAAGAAAGACTTTACCTGCCAAGAAAAGAGCTTCACGGGGAATTTCAATTACATTTATAGTGCTGCATTTAGAGATTGCTCTTTCAACTTCCTCAATTTTATTGAAGCCAATTGATACCTCTGTATAGACAATCGAATTTATGTATAATGTATTTGTTTGAGAGTATTTATCTAAAATTTTTTCTGACCAATTTGCCCAAATGGGATCGTCAGTAAACAAATCCAGCAAGACACAGGAGTCAATTAATATGCCATTCATACTATTCTCTAGTGAGAGTCATGATTTCATCTGTTGTCATTTTAACGGTAGCTATCCCACGTAGTTTATTAAACTTCCCAGTTACTGTAGGTTCAGTGATTCTAACGATGTAAAATCTACCGTTGTTCTCTCTAAAATCAATATCAGTTCCAGGTTTGATTCCCAATTCTTCTCTTACATTTTTGGGAATTGTAACTTGTCCTTTTGCAGTAACATGCATAGTTCACCTCCAAGTTGAACATTGTAATACCAATATAGTATTACTTCATTGACTTTGCAAGGTTACTTCTTTTTCACAATCATCCAGGTAATTGCAAGCGAACAAGAGTTGACTACATGAAAATTCATTTTCCTAATTGATGGTTATCTCAAGAAATATTAGAACCAACAGTAGAAATGATTTCTGCTATAAATAAGAGGCTGAATTTCTTCTTTGCTATGGGTTAACCTCTTCAAGAAATAACACTTCTTTGAATGAACAGATAATTACCAGCTGAATCAATTTGCAGGTAATGCTGCGGCTTTGCTTGTATTGAAATAGTAGTGTTCTTTGATAGTGAGTAAACCAAGATAGTACAGGAATGATTTAAACTTGTCTTGTTCTACTATGTCACTAAGGGCAAAGCTATGAATGAGAGTTGTTTTTGTCTGACCTGTTTCAACAATATCAGCAAGGATTGAAAAGTTACCGTTAAGCTCTTTTTCATCAAAAATCATATCACGAATTGTCCAGTAACCTGTTCTTACATTCTCATCTATTAAATTACTTGGAATCTTCTTTTCTTGAGAGTACTTATTGAAAAAATATAGAATCTGTGTTGTGTTATATACTTTTTCGTTAGTATTCTTTGAGAAGCAATAATTATTGTAGTATTGCTGAAGAATGCTTAAAATTATTCCCTTTCTTAATTTCCATTAATGATTTATATTGATATATGTGATTAGTTGTAATAAAATATCTAGAATGCTATAACTTGTTTAAAGGGGGCTTTATAGTGAAATTTCGTAGTGTTTTTTTGTTAGCAATTTTTGTTTCACTTGTTTTTGCAACGGACAACGACGGATACAATCCAATAGCCTCAACTGCTCCAGTTAATACTCAAGACACTGATGAAGTGTCACTAACAATTGTAAATAGTTTTGAGGCTGGACAGCAGGTTCTAGGGTTAGACAGTTATTCTGCTGGAACAAGCAACTATATACTCGGAGTTTGCAGAAACAATTCAGAAGTGATAACTTATGATTTAGCTGGAACTATTACTGGTACAATAGCTTTAGATGCTAGCAACACCAATTGTTTTGGTTATGTCTGGAATGATTCACCCAGTGCAGACATTCATCATACAAATGACTGGGTAAATACTAACTTATTCACAACAGATGATTTGGGTTCATCATGGACAACTTCTCTAAATCCAGCAACCTATCAGGGGCGAGGAATGGACTTTGACGGTACTTATTACTGGGAAACAACACTAGCAGCTCTTTGGCGTTTTCAGCCAGGTAGTGCTGCAATAGAAATTCCTGTTACAGGAATTCCAGGGCCGTTAACTGGTTTAACTACTTTTCCTTACGGTGCTAATTTAGGCATCGCCGTAACTACTTATAATATTCATAATATCTATTTCTTTGAATGGGATGGTTCTTCATTATCAAGCCTTGGTTATGCAGCATGCCCTGGAACAAACATTAGCTCTACCGGTTCTTATGGATTAACCTATAATCCAACTACAGGTAGCATGTTTTGGTCGTATAAAAACACAAGTGATGAGTTTTTTATTGTAGAGTTTACATTCTCAATCACTTCTCTTGAACGCTCAAGCTGGGGATCAATTAAATCTATTTTTTAGGATAGTACTAGCAAAAAAGGGAGGATCATTTGTTTTTAGTGATTTTATTGGCAGTACTTAATGTTCCGATTGGTATTCATGACAATGCTCTTCTAAGTACCGATTTTTCCGGTTCAATTCTTGTGTGTAATCAAGATACAATCTCAACTGAACGGGGTTCTGGAAGAAATATTGTTTCTGTTGGTAATGATCTGTTCTGGAAGCAATGTCCGTCAGGAGAGAAACAGGCAATAGTAAGCCTTAACACAGGTGAGATATTCAGTGCAGAATTTTTTAGCGGTCCTTATTCTTTTGAGAACGGATTACTTGTTTCTATTCCAAATGAAATTCTTATTCTGAGTTATGCCGGTTCTATTGTAAATTCTTACTGGATTGGTGAATACCCTGGAAGCTTAGCGTCCAGCAATGAATACGTTTGGTTTGTCTCTTCAGAAACAGGTGAATTGAAACAGCTAGACATATTTACAGAACAGATCAGTACTGTTAATTTATCATTTACTCCCACATCAGTTCAATATGCCGGTTCTTCTCTTCTACTTGGCTGTTCTACCGGAGGTTACAGAGTTATTGACTTAGATAGTGAGAGTGTTATTCTATTAGAAAATGCTTTTTTTGCTTATTTTTCTCATGAAAATGAAATTACCTTCTTAAGGCATAAAACTGCAAGTGGTTGTGAAACCATAGAATGGGAAACTGTATTAGTAAACATCTTCACTGGACAAGAAATGGTTATTGATGAAATTAGTGAAATAGCCTTGTTTTCTACTTCTGTTTCTACCACAGATGATCCAAATGCACATTTTGATGTGCCATACATACACCAGAGATGGGATACGCCTGACTGGTTTGATGGTAGCTGGAGTTGTGGCCCTACATCCTGTATGATGGCGGTGCAGTACTACAATCGTTTAACCCCTGATTCTATCTGGTGCAGTTACCCAACAGGCCACTGGAGTGAGTGGGGAAACTATATTCCAACTGAATATACTTTTTTAGGTCACACTTATGATATTTTGGGAGAAGCGCCAGATGAGGTGTGGGTGCCGGGAGCACACGGTTTTATATGTAGGGGGTATCAAGGTGCTGGCTGGAACGAGATGATTTCATGGTTAGATCAGCACGGCCTTACTTCCCAATGGCTTGGAACAACTTGGAGTGCCTGTACATCAGAGCTTGATAATTCATGGACAGTTGTAGCATCAACAACAAGCCCATATACAGGGGGGCACATTCTTTTGTTTAATGGTTATTATTCAAACCATTCTGTGATCTGTAACGACTCTTTTGGCAATCAGAATCTTCCTGGCTGGGGTACAATGAGGAATGGTAAGGATGTTGTTTATGATTGGCCGGGATACAATAACGGAAATACAATGCTTGGAATTTCTCAGTTGTTTGCAGCTCGTTCTGAACCACTTACTGTTGCAGATGAATTAATTGATGACAGGTCTTTGGGTTACAGGAAACTTGGTTCCTCGTTGTATTGGCATGAACAGGAAACAGGTTTTGACGGTTACTCTTGGTGGACCTATTCTACAGCTGCACTTCCAGATACCTGCTGGGTTGAATGGAATCCAGTATTGCCTTCTGAGGCGTGGTATAATGTTGAAACTTTTATCCCATCTTCACATGCAACAGCCACAGGTATTTATCATATCAATACAACTTCAGGCTGGGAAACTGTTTCTTTAAACCAGAATAACCATTCAAATGAATGGGTTGAAATAGGGGCATTTTATCTTTCACCTTCATTAGCTCAGGTTAAAATGGGAGATTACACCGGAACAGGTGGTCAGTACATTTCATTTGATGCAATTAGATTCACAATACAAACATCAATAGATGAAGATAATGTGTCAGATGTATTTACAGATTTTTCTGTTTCGCAAAATCCGGTAACAAATACTTTACCTTTTTCTTTTAATCTTCCGAATAGTTTTATTGGAAGTGTTAAGATTTTTGATATGAATGGTAGGCTGGTTTTAACCACTGAATCACAAGTACCGGCAGATTTTCTTTCTCCAGGACTTTACCATGCGGTTATAGGCAATCAGAATAACATAAACTCAATCAGATTTACAGTAATAGAATAAACAGGGAAGGATTTTTATGCTTTTTGTAGCGCTAGTTATGGCAACCTTATCACCGATGGGTGACTGTGATATAAACCTTGAACATTATGATGTTTCCAGTGGAGTTTCAGTAGACATGCTTCTTCCAGCCCATCTTTTGGTAGAAACAACTGAAGAGATAGAACCGGGCATTCTTCCTGAAGGTGATTACCTTTATGATTTGGCCTGGTCGGCAGATGGGCAAACCGTTCTTGTTGCAAACTATATAACGAAGAATCTTTCACTTATCAGTCAGGCTTCAGGAACTGTTATTGCGGATATACCAACAAACGGTCTTAGACCGGGAGCAGTAGCTACCTGTGCCAACTATACTGTTACCGCTTTTCCATTTGATGATCTGGTGGCGATTACTGATGAAACAGGAACCATGCTTGGCACGGTGAGTACCGGTGAGCAGCCATGGAGAATTGTATTCAGCCCAGATGGGGAAACAGCATACATAGGGTGCGATATTAATGATGAATGTTTAGTTATAGATTTATCAACTCAAACTGTTTTACAAACAATTGAGAACTTTCCATTCTGGCTTCAAACCTTTGGCTGGGGTTCGGAATCACCAAGAAACTACATAACTTTCAGTACTTTTACCGTAACAGAAGATGGTGAATACTTAACAGTTCCAAACGGTGAAGATGCTGTTTTATTCTTTAATACAACAACAGGTTTGGTTGATCACACTGTTAATGTACCAGATGCGAATTCAGTTGCCCTTTCCGGTGATGGCAGCAAACTTATTGTTATGGCGGCAACCTCTAATGTTACCCTTTATCAGATTGATATTGCATCATTTGCAGTAACTGAATCTGTAACTGTAACTGGTAATTCTCCTGGAATGACAAGAGAGATAGCGGTGAATCAGGATGGTACTAAAGCTTATATATCCACATCTAATAACACATCAACTCTTGTGAATTTTACCAATCAAAATTTTACCCAATTCACAAGTACCTACTCTGCTTTCTGGACAGGTGCGAACTTCGACCACACACTTGCAATAAGCGGTCAGTACCGGTTTAGTGTTATCGACTTTGAAACAGAAACAATGGTAGCACAATATCAGGGTAACTCGCAGTACCTTGGAGAAACTTCACCTGTGGCTAATCTTGCAGCAGGTATGAACCCTGTGGGTCATGAAGGTTTATATTTTTATTCCTTCACTAACTCATCAGTAAATTATTTGGGTGATGTTCTTTCCGGCTCGCCTGTGGAAGGTGATGCTCCACGCAGAGTTGCAATTTCACCAGACGGTAACTGGGCGGTTGTTTCAAATACATTAAGTGATAATGCCTCTTTGATTGATCTTAATGCTCTTCAGACAATAGCAGTTCTGGATATTGGTGACAGGGTTCAGAATGTTAAATTTACCCCTGACTCCAGATATGCAGTTATCTGTGGTTTCAATAGCAACTCAATTAAAATAATCGATACGCAGACAGCTACTGTTGTAGCAAATGTACCAACAGGAACAAGACCGGGAGTTATTGACATAAATCATGACGGAACAATGGCTTGTGTTGGCAATATTTCATCAAATACCGTTTCCTTTGTAGAACTGAATGGTGCAGCGAGTACAGAAGTAGCTGAAAAAAGTTGTGGTACTATTGGTGTGACATGGGCCGGTTATGGTGTTTCAAGTGGAGTAGTTATTTCCCCTGACGGTTCAATCGTTCTTGTATGTGACAGCTTCAATGATAACATCAGGTTATACAGCATGAGTGATTACACCGAGATAGCAGTTATTCCTGTAGGTGATTTTCCTCTGCAGGCTGCTTTTAACGCAGACGGTAGCAGGGCAATGGTTACCTGCTACACAGATGACAAAGTTTATTTACTTGATATAGATGGAGCCTCTTCATCTGTTCTGGGTAATTGGGCTTCCGGTGATGGTCCATTAAGAATCGCCTATGACCAGACAGAGAACAAGTTTGCAGTAGGACTGATTATGGATGATCAGGTGCGGTTCTATAGTGCCGAAGATGGTGCGTATCTGGGAATGGAAAGTTTCCCTGAAGGAGTTCTCCAACCAGCTTTTGCTCAAAATGGAGACTTGTTTACTCTTACTAGCAGTTCATCTTCTAATGCTTCACGATTATACCGTGAATCAGATTTTACTGAGCTTCCTGCAACAGGTTGCACTTTTGACTACAACAATGCCACAAATCGTGTTGTCATAGCAATTCCAGGGCCAGACATTGCTTATGTTATCCAATACACCACAGAAGGTATTGAAACCAATCCAATTTCTTTATCAAATATTGTTTCTGTTAACCCTAATCCGGTAGTTTCGAATCAAGTGACATTCGGTTTTACTTTAGCAGAACAGACTATCGGTGAACTTGCAATTTTTGATCTGACAGGGCGAAAAGTTACAGAGATTGATTCAGGCGATTTCTCGGCAGGTACAAATTCTATTACAACCACCACAAATCTCCCTACTGGAACTTATGCTGTTAAATTTTCTGCACCGAATACAACCATTATCGGTAGATTTTCAATTATCAATTAAGGAGATAAAATGAAATCATTATTTGTGTCTCTAATTTGTGTTTTTACAGTTTTGGCAGCACCAGTTTCAAGAACGATACTGGTATCTACAGAAGCTGGTGACTTTTATGAAAGCGAGTACTCTGATTTGACTTTTCAAACGGAAATTCAATCAACTCCTTCACTTCTTGAAGCCCCAGAAATTCTTTGGCATTTCTCTGATCCAGATGGCCCTCTGCAAAAAAATGCATATCTAAACTATAACTATGAACATGTTTTTTCTGGTGGCTGGTACAGCCCTGGAACACTTTACGACGGGTACAGTGGTGATGGTAACATTATCTGGCAGGTTGACGAACCGGAACTCGAGCCAGATGAGTATTGCCAATGGCTCAGAACTGGTGTAGCAGCTGCTAAAACAACAGATATTTTTTATCAGGCGCAGATGTGGAATGTTTATAACAACAATGGCACACCAGACGACTATTCAGATGATTTTATGGTTTCCGAAGGCAACACTTCCGTTAAAATGTTTACTTCTGCTTCAGAAACCCCAGTTTGGAGTTATCAAGAAAACGGTGGGTCTGGAGCATTTATAGCTGCATGGATTGATAGCCCCGGTAAAGTTGCCTGTTCTGACGATGGCTCTATTTTTGCCATATCTGGAACGATAGATGATCATCTGGCTGTTTACTTTTTCCATTCTGATGGTACCGCTCCGTATCTTACTTATGAAAATACAGATAGATTTAATGCTCCCCGCCAGGTGAGGTTAACAGCAGATGGCTCAAAGTGTATTTTTAGAGAAAATGGTAAGCTTTTTCGAGTAGACACTGCTACAGGTGTTTTGGAAGATACGCATACCCTTGAAGCCTCAGCAGATTGTTTTGCCATCTCACCAGATGGTTCAGTAGTGGCTTATGGTTATGTCAATGCAAGAATAGCCACCTGGGATGGTTCAAATTACACAACTGTTGTAACACATTCTGTTCCTTCTCATTATGGTGGTGCAGCAGTTATAGCTGCTGATAATGAAACTGTTTATTTTGGTTTTCGAAGATCATCTTCTTTGGGAAACAGAATCCTTCGATTTGATGTTTCAAGCTCAACACCAGTATGGACTTATGACTATCCAATAGGCTCGGGTATTCTGCAGGATGGAATTAAATGGTTAGATTGTTCAGATGATGGGGAATGGGTAATTGCTGGCTCATGGGGATGTGAAACTGGTGGAGGTAATGAGGTTCAGGTATTCAGTGATGATGACCCTACCTCTCCTGTTTTTACAATCAATACGCCAGGCTCAATGTACCATGTGGATATGAGTGCAGATGGGCGATATGCAATTGCTGTTGGAAAAAATGTTCATGCAAATGTTAATGGAGCAGGAACTGATCTGTACTACATAAATATTAGTGACATGGGCATTGAAAGCCCACCAGTTACTAATACAATGCAAATTTTTTCCATATCTCCCAATCCGGTGATTAATCAATTTACAGTAGAGTTCTTTATGCCAATGGAAAGTACTGTGGCTATCAGGCTTTTTGACCTGTCCGGTAGAATGGTTCATGAGCTTGCACAGCAAAGTTTATCTGAAGGTTTACATAGTATATTATTATCAACGGATTTGAATACAGGAATCTATTTTTGCAATATTGAAACAAATGGTAGTACGGCAACAACAAAACTGGTAATAACGAATTAAAATTAGAATTAGAACCAGGAAAGGAATTCATGAAAATCTTAAGTTTGATACTTTTGCTGGCTTTAACAAGCCTAGCGTTCTCTGCTAGCAGAACAACATCTGAAGTTACTATCGATGGTGAGGTTACAACTACTACCTATTCCAATACGGAGGTACTGATTGAGTCCCCAGTTACACCAGAAGCTCCTGAAGTAATATGGCAATACACTGAGACCGCCGGTATAACGCAAAAAAACTGCCCTATCAGCCAAAATGCTGAGTTTGTTTTTACAGGCGGCTGGTATGGTGGCGGTGTAATGTTCACCGGTATTAACGGTGATGGTTCAGCTCTCTGGGAAACAGATGAGCCAGTAGTTGAAACAAATGAATATTGGATTTGGTTAGGTACTGGAACTGCAGTTGCTAAGACAGCAGACATTTTCTATACGGTTCAAGAATGGACTATTTACAATGACAACGGTACACCTGGTGACACTTCAGATGATTTCCTTGTTTCTGAAGGTAACACAAATGTTTCTCTTTACAATTCTGCTTCCTCAGTTCCAATATGGTCTTACTCCGGTGATTCTGATGGGTTCATCTCTGCTTCTGTTCAAGAACCGGGAAAATACGCTTGTTCTGATGATGGAACTATTTTTGCAACAGCAGGCGCAAAAGATGGCCATCTTGCCATTCAATTTTTCAATTCTTCCAGTGCCACGCCAATAACAACTTATGAAGACGCTTCCATTGAATACTTCCCACGCCAGATCAGGTTAACTGCTGATGGTACCAAGTGTATTTTCAGAGTTTCTGCAAATCTTTACCGAGTAGATGTTGCTACTGGTACTTTAGAAGATACCTACTATCTTAATGCCGGTAATGATTGCTTTGCCATCTCCCCAGATGGTTCTGTTGTTGCTTATGGTTTTACTGCAGCCAGAATTGCTACATGGGACGGCTCTGAATACAGCCTTGTAGCAGGGGCCCCTGTAAGCGGTTTCTATGGAGGTGCTGCAACAATAGCCCATGACAATCAAACCATATATTTTGGTTTCAACAGCAGCAACTATAAAACTACTCGAATTCTTCGATTTGATGTTTCCAGTTCAACACCACTCTGGACCTATGACTCCCCTACGGGAACAGGCTCTAATCAGAATGCTATGCAGTGGATGGATTGCTCTGATGACGGTAGATGGATGGTTGCAGGCTCATGGGGTATTGAAAATGGAGGTCCGGAAGTACTGGTATTTGACGACCAGAATCCAGAAGAACCTGTTTTTGGAATCGATACTCCAGGTTCAATGTTTCATGTTGATATGAGCCCTGATGGTCAGTACATAACAGCTGCAGGGAAACATGTTCATGCGAATACGATGGGTGGTGGAACTGATGTTTATTTCGCCCAGATTGATTTGCTTGGGATTGAAGGAACTGAATCTTCAAATACTATGAATCTTTTACCAATCAACCCAAATCCGGTAACAAATAATCTTAATGTGAACTTCTCTATTCCAACAGCTGGAACTGTAAGCCTTGGTGTTTACGATCTTTCAGGAAGATTGGTTCAAAATCTAACTCAGGCACAACTTTTAACTGGTTCCCATAATTTATCTTTCACTACAGAGTTAAACACAGGTGTTTATCTTTGTCGTCTTACTTCAAATGAAGGTTCGATTACACAAAAGTTTGTAGTTACCAGATAGTCTAAGTTTTTTAGTTTACCCGCATTTTCTTAAAAGAGAATGCGGGTAATTTTTTATACAGTAATGATTTACGAAATTATGCTTATTTTGATATAAAAGATCTCTAAACAGGTATAATTATGAACAACCACATTTTGCTATGAAAACAATAAGAAGTACAAAAACTAAAAAAGCGATAAACTTTATTGTACCAGTTATTGAACCAAGACAGCCTCCGCCGCTTGAATTTTGTGTAGTTCCCTGTTCGTTGTAACTATCGGTATTATTGTAAGTCTCGCCATCATTCTGTGGTCTGTTTTTTGCACCTGGATTATGTGAAGCTTTAACAAAACGATTCTTTTGCCCGCTATCTCTGCTTGTTTTACCGCGAGAAGATGTTTTTTCTTTTTTCCTTGAAAGTATCGATTTACCTGAACTAGCTGATTTTCGAGAACTGCTGGAAGATTTACTACTTTTCGATGAGTGTCTAGATTTACCTGATGAGCCTCTTGATTTGCCTGATGATCTGCTCTTTTTCAATTTCCACCTCCGTTAATGATTTTCATTAACATATACGAAAAAAGGTAACAAACAAACAGGGGATTTCTATTTCTTTTCTCGGCTCTGAGTTACACGAAGATTTAAGAAGCGTACTTTGCTCCATATTCTTAACTTCCCAAGAACTACATTTAGTGGAACAGCATTTGGCTCTTTAACTCTGGAAAGAGGGAGAAGGGCGCTTAATCTGGCGAATGCAGTAATTAAGAACAATACTTGCATGGGGTGCAGGGATAGACCGAAAATTGTAAGAGGAGCTGGCATGAAAAAACCAGAAGCTAACATTGTTATCATCATGCCCATACCACAGAATGCACCAAACAGGCCAGAATAGATTTGAGCTTTGTTTTCAGGAGCAATTGCAAGAACTAGATTTGCTGTGACAACACCAACGCATCCCCACATACTTCCAGATATCAGGGACTCCACATAAATAATCCACAGATTAGAGGGAGACACAAAAAGCCATACAAAAGGAACAACAGTTCCAATGCCAATAGCTAATTTCATGGCTGCAACATTACCATACCGATCAATGAGCCTTCCCCAGTATTTAAGTGTAAGAATTGAACCAATGGTACTAGTCATTCCATATAAGAGCATTTCAGTCACGCCCATATGTAATACTTCAATCATGAACGGCTGCCAGAATGGTGCTCCTATGCCAACAGCAAGCATCCACCAGGATCCAAAGACACATAGTCTTCTGAAATTTTTATCTTTAAAGGGTTCCTTGAATAGTTGCCTAACCGGCATGCTTGTGGTTTCAGTTGGTCTCTCGGGTTGTTTTGAGAGAATTTTAAGGCCGATTAATCCAATGATTCCTGCCACTATAAACATGGCTGCCATGACCAACTTAAGCGCATGCGGATCATCGCTGTAAAAGTCAACAAGTAAACCCAATAGAAAAGCTGTTGAAAGACCGAATCCTAATAGAACGGCATTTCTTTTAGCAAAAAAGCGACCTCTGATTCGAAGGGGAACCATTCTAGCCATCCACCCCGCCCAGATATTAGCAGAAACTGCCAGCAATGCAGTGGAAATAGCGAATACAACAAGAACTGCTGTGAGAGATATACGGTCAGATAAAAAAAGAGGAATAATACCAAGAAAAGGTGTAAGTGCTCGACCTGCCACCGCCCAGTTTACAGTTGCTGATTTGTGTAGAGTTAGCTTTCGGGTAACCAGTGCTCCAAGTGGCATCAGTATAAGGAAAATCTGCCCAATTGCTGATAGTATTCCAAACTGAATAGAAGAAGCTCCAAGCATAACAAGAAGCTTGGTTAAGAATACAGAACCTGGTCCAGCCAGGCTGGTGTATACCTGCGAGTAAACACCTTCAGTAATTGATATTCTGAAGGTTTCCCTCAGCTCAGATGGTTTTGTTTTTAGATCACCCATAAAGGAAACATACTTACCGATGCAACTGTGGCAAACTATTCATAGAAGTTTTTCTCTGGCTTCCAGTTACCAGCTGGCAACTCCAATGGTTGTTTCGTTGCAATACAGGTCAGTTGGGTTATAATTGAGATACCGAATATATTGAAACAAGATTCAGGCTCTACAAACGAGTTTATGGGAAGGGATGCATGAAAAAATTGTTAAGCAAATTTCGGTTTTCTGTTCCTCTTTTACTACTTTCCATGGTTGCATTTTCCTCAGACCAATGTATTTGGCAGGGGGTAGGGCGAACAGTTGCAGTTGGTGATGTCCACGGTGATTATGATCAGTTTGTTTCAATTCTTCTTGAGGCAGGGCTTATTGATTCCGACCTGAACTGGGTTGGAGGAAAAACACACCTAGTTCAAACTGGTGATGTTCTTGATAGGGGACCTGATTCCAGGGCGGTAATGGATCTGATTATGTCTCTTGAAGAGCAAGCTCCTTTGCATGGAGGGTATGTACATTTTCTTTTAGGCAATCATGAAATAATGTTGATGAAAACAGATTTAAGATATGTTCATCCTGGTGAAATTCTTTCTCATGGCGGTTTGAAGGAAATGGTACGAACTTTGCGCCCCAATGGTTATTATGGTAACTGGCTTGCAGAGCACAATACTATCATTAGAATTAACAATGCTTTATTCACCCATGCAGGCATTTCAGGGGAGTATTCAAATTTTTCAATTCCAGAAATAAATGAAACAGTGCGAGAGGAAATTAATCGCAATTGGTCTGAACCTTCAGGAATTCTCTCATCCATGGGGCCTGTGTGGTTCAGGGGGCTTGCAAATGATAGAGGAAGTGCAATAGAACGAGTACTGGAAGAGACTCTTGAAACAAATAATGCAGATTATATTGTAATAGGTCATACTGTTAATATTAGCGGAATAATCAGTAGGTTCAGTGGAAGAGTCGTGTTGATAGATACAGGCATGTCGAGGAATTATGGAGGTATGGCTCAGTATCTTGAGCTTGACGATTTTGGGTATAAAAAATATATAGTATTTTCTGATTGATTTTTTAAGTATTAACCTATTTTTTTCTTAGAATATAAGTAACTCTAGAGGAGGTTTTTATGATTTTGTTAGTTCAGGCAATTATGGTTCTGCTATCAATTCAGGTGGCTGATATTTCATTTCAGATTGATTCAGAAGTTGTTGAATTTTCAACCTTTAGAGGTAATGATGTTGTTTCCATCCCAGGTGGGGCTTCGCCTTTTTCTGAAGGCGAACCCAGCCTTCCAGCTGTTGGTTACTCAATGGTTATTCCTCAGGGAACAAGGCTTGAAGGGGTTGAGGTTGAAGTTGTTTCAGAGTTTGTTTTTACTGGAATCTATAATATCATTCCAGTAATATGTCTTCCACTAAATCAACCTATTCCAAGTTTTCTTTCTCGTTCACCGCTGTATTCTTACAGTTCATTCCCCTCAAATTCTATTCAAGATTTGAATACTGGTGACAAAACTGGTTTCAAAATTGCTTCATTCTCTTTTGTGCCATTTGCATGGAATCCTCTCACGGGAAAACTTTCTCTAATAACTGAAGCAATTCTTAAACCTGTTATTATTACTGTTGATGATGAACCACGGTATCACCTTTCTGAAATTCAGATAAACACGGCAATTTCTGCTCTTAGGTCTGTTGTTAGTAACCCTGAAATGCTTGAAATGTATTCTCCTGATTTATCTCCAGCTGTAGACGGAGCTCCGTGGGTTGTTATAGCGGATTCTTCTTTATTGTCTGCACTTGAACCTCTTATTGAACTTAGAGCTATTACACATGGTTCTTCTTTTAAGTCAACCCAGTGGATTTATGATAATTATGAAGGGTATGATACTCAGGAGAAAATTAGAAATTACCTAAAAGATGCTTATCTGAATCAAGGGCTTGTATACGCTCTTATTGTTGGTGATTACGGTGAAACTACTCGGATATCCAGTTTGTCTATTGGTGGAAATGTGATGAACTCCACAACTGACCTCTATTATAGTGATCTTAACGGTTCCTGGGATCTTGATGACGACCATGAATATGGAGAGTTAACTGATGGTATTGATTGGTACAGTGATATTTACATAGGAAGATTTAGCACCGATGTGCCGTCTCGTCTTGAAACTATTGTTAACAAAACGGTAGCTTATGAAACCACTGCTCCTGAAGGTTCCTGGCAAACTACTGCACTACTGGCAGGAGCAGGTTTATGGGTTGATGACCCACCTGGATATTGGGGTTCTTTTGTTTGTGATTCAGTTGATTCCCGAATACCTGAATCTTGGACTGTACACAAATTGTATGAAGATTATTCAACTCACCCAAACAATCAGATTGAGCTTCTAAATCAAGGTGTTTCATATTGCACATTAAACGGTCATGGAAACCCTGGTGGAGTTTACTGGTACTTTGATCCGCCAACTGAAATTGTAACTAATTCAAATTATTCTGATATTAGTAATGCGGGAAAACCTGCTGTTTTCCATTCTATGGCTTGTCACCCGGGGCACCTTCAAGATGTTGCCTGTATTGCTGAAAGATTAATGTTCTGGCCCCATGGTGGAGGAGTTGCAGTGATGTTTAATTCTCACTGGGGTTTTGGAACACCTCCAGCTTTTGGTCCCAGTGAGTGGCTTGAACTTTATTTTGCGGAAGTACTTATACAGGATGAGCAATATGAAATAGGAGTGGCACACGCTGTATCAAAAGATGAATTTAAGGCTAATGTCAGTATTACAATGCAGACCTGGGTTCTCCAGGAAAATAATCTACTTGGTGACCCTGCTCTTAGATTCATAGCTGGGCAGATGGGAATAGAAACGGAAGAGAGTTGTTCGTCTTTCTCTTCTCCTGTTATTTACTCACCTTCTCCTAATCCTGTAATTGGTTCTTGTGAAGTTAACTTCATTATGCCAGTTACTGGAACTGCTACTTTAGCAGTTTATGATCTTTCTGGAAGAATTGTCACAACAGTCTACCAGGGGCTTCTTAATGAAGGACAAGGAAGTATTAACTTAGATGTTTCAACTCTTGCAACCGGATGTTACAGTATTGTTATTAATTCTGAAACAGGAGCATCCTCAACACAGATGCTTGTTTTAAAATAGATAAACCGGTGTACTAAATGGTTACGGGTTGTGCCAGCTTGCAACGCCATCAATAATAAAACCGTGGTTAGGATCCAGTGGTGAAGGGCAATAAACAGCATAGGTAGAATCCGTTGCAAAGAGAGTATATTTTAATCCACACTCATAACAATATATTCCGGCTAAGCCAAGATCTTCTAAAGAAGAGGTATAAGTATTGCTTCCTGCAAAATAAATCACTTCTAGCCCAGCTATAAGATGCATATTTGTTCTGCAATCATTATACCCAGGTATATACCATGAAGGAATACCAGTTTTTATCATGCCATGATTTGGAATGGAAGGAAGAGGGCATTCAATGGTGTATTCTGTTTCATTTCCCGTAATTATATAGGAAAGATTACATTCTGGACATTTTTTGTAACTGTAACCCAGCTCTTCAATGCTATTTGCATATCTGCCAAATTGAGCGTAGTGGTTCTCTTGGTTAGAAATCAGCGATAGCATATTGTTATGACATCCATAAGAAGGTGGATATGTCCATGAGTGAACTCCATCAATAATATTTCCATGGTTAGGATCCAGCGGAGAAGGACAAAAAACTGAAAAGGTTGAGTCAGTACAAGTAAGAATATATTCCAATTCGCACTCGGCACAGGTTAAACCTGTTAGCCCAAGTTCTTCAAGAGTGGTGGCATATTCGTTATGTCCTGCAAAATAAATAACTTGTTGACCTACGACTACTCGCATATGTGTTCTACATTGTTCAGTAGGATCCGGTTGGTATTTACCTTCTTGAAAATCAGGTTCTAATGGAGAGTTATTCAATAGATCGGTTTGGGTACAGGAAAAGAGCGAAACCAACATGAAAACAAAACTAATGGATAATATAACTCGCATTTTAACCTCCTAATATATAATGTATAAGAATATTATTTTATTTACTACCGTAGTCAATAGGTGATTTATAGTAGGACAATAATTCTTGTAACAAAATTACTATTACAAGTATAAAAAGTTACCATATGTTAAATCATATTCATGCCAAGAAGGTAGACCATTCTCGATTTTATCATGGTAGGTAACTGTACCATAGGACAACCTACGAAAAACCGAGTCGATTTTTATGCATCGCTTTGCGGAAAAGTCTTGACTTTTATGCAAAGTGGTTCAGAAGCATTTATTTATTGATCCTTGATGAAATACATAAAATGCCTGGGCGGAAAATCTCCTCATTGGATAGTTGGGGAGGGGGGGGTAAAGTCAATACCATGTGTTGATTGGATATACAAGCAGATATTTATGTTCAAATTTAATTGAAAATATTTTTCTTTAGGTTAGAAATGAAGGGTTGATTTAATCTAACATCTGGACAAGCGAGTAAGAAAAGAAGATATTGTGTTTATTACTGATTATATAGAATTTAGGTTTCTAAAAGAAAAGAGAAGAAATTTGTCAGTGAAAAAAGCGTTTTCTTGGATGCTATCAGATGTGTTGCTTTTCTTTTTAATTCTTTCTCCTTTTCTTTACATTATTGGGGTTGTTTTGTGGCATGGTATTCCTGATGTGACCAATTCTGGTGATGGTGCTTTGCTGGAGATGTCCACAAGGTCTTTGTTTACTCGTGGAATTCTTTTAGGACCGTATTCCAGATTTCTTTTCTTTCATCCAGGACCACTCTATTTCTTTATCAGATATCCATTTTACATGTTAATGGGGCAGAGGAACGCAAGTTTTCTTGTTGTTACATCTTTAATTTCCATGGCAAGTTTATTTGGAGGCTGGTATGTGGTGAGGCAAGTAACAAATAAGTTTACATCTTTAATTTTTACTGCAGTATTTGCTCTTTTTCTTTTAAGAACCGATAAGGTTTTGTGGCTTTCCGAATGGAATCCTCACATAATATTGTTTCCATTAATCCTCTTTACAATCGTTATGGCTGCTGTGAGTTCACGGGAATTGAAATACTTATATCTTGGCGTTATAACCGGCTCTTTTGTGGCTCAAACACATATTGGAGGCATTCCAGTACTTGCTTTTTCTCTTGTCTCAGTTTTTTTGTGTGTTGTATATCCATGGATAATAACTTCGGATCATAAACGATTTTCATCTAAGTATCTAAAGCATTTACTTGTGAGTTTTATTTTGCTTTTTCTTTTATGGGCACCTCCGATTTATGAACAGATTACTGCTGAAACTCAAGGCAATATGAGTAAGATTAGTGAATTTTTACAGGAATCTGAACCAGATCAGAACATGAAAACTGCTCTTGAACCATGGAGTGACATGTTAACCAGTTTTGAATTGACGGGTTTTTATCAGCATCTTCGCAGGAATGACCTTGTTGGTACTTTTTCTATTACTATTGTTGCTCTAAGACTGCTTTTTTTGGCCATAGGGTTTTCTTTACTCAGGCGTAAGGGCAGGTTCGGGTTTTTATGTGCTTTAAATCTGATATGTATCCTAATACATGGAATTACTTACTACTCTGTAACACAAATTCGTGGTGAACTCAATCCTTACCTTATTGAATGGATGAAAATAGTGGCCCCTTTGTCTTTATTCACTATTTTATCTTCATCTTTCGCTTTGATTGGAAGAGGAGATAAAGCCGTGGTAGTGAAGAAATTTTCCAGATATGGGTTGATTCTTTTTATTTTGTATGCATCTATGACTTTACCTATTGAAGCCAGTGGATATTTTAGAACAGATCTGGATCAATCTTTTTACGCTGAAACGGTTGTTCAGGAACTATCTGTACCTCTTAAAGAAATAATGAATCAACAACCGGAAACCTACTTTATTTTGAGGCTTCAATCTCAGGAGTGCTGGTTGGTTATGTTTGGTTTGCTGAATGAATTGGAAAAACAGGAATATCGAATCTGTCTCGAAGATAATGTGTGGTTTACATCCACATTGCCTCCAACTGGTTCAACAACAAGAATATTACACATTGGAACTCTCACAGGCACCGGCGAGAATAATCCCACTCTAATTGCTCGATATGACAATATTGGGATCATACTTCAGTAATTGTATTTTGCGCTAATCTTCTTATTCAGAGCATTTTTGATACAGTAGCGTTTTCGCTATATTAGCAGACAGACCTGAAAGAGGAGGCCATGGATTCAACAAAAGCAATTCTTGAAAGTATTTCAGACGGAGTTTTTACCGTTGATTCCTATTGGAAGATTACCTCTTTCAATCGGGCAGCTGAAGAGATAACCGGTATTTCCAGAGCAGAAGCTATTGGTAGGCAGTGCAGTGAGGTTTTCAGATCATCAATGTGTGAGTCTGCTTGTGCCCTGAGGGAATCTATGTCCACTGGAAATCAGATCAGGTGTCGTGCAGGTTACATTGTAGATTCTGATGGCGAGAGAATTCCAATAAGTGTTTCCACAGCAGTTCTTCGGGATGAGCATGGTAATATTCTTGGAGGAGCTGAAACTTTTAGAGATCTCAGTGAAGTGGAAAATCTTCAGAATCAACTTCAAGAGCGTTATCAGGTTGGTGATCTGGTAAGCAGAAGTCATGTTATGCAAAAAGTTTTCAAAATGATTCCTGCTGTGGCATCGTCGCCTACCACTGTTCTGATCCAGGGGGAGACGGGAACAGGAAAAGAGGTGCTTGCAAGAGCAATTCACTCTAGTGGTTCCCGTGGTGAATTACCTTTCATTGCTGTGAACTGTGGTGCTTTACCTGATGCTCTTCTGGAGTCGGAGCTTTTTGGATACAAGCGCGGTGCATTTACCGGAGCAAATTCAGATAGAGTAGGAAAATTCCTTGCGGCTGAAGGAGGAACGCTTTTTCTTGATGAAATAGGTGACATAAGCCCAGCCATGCAAGTTAAATTATTACGGGTACTGCAGGAAAAAACAGTTACCCCCTTGGGATCAAATGAAACTATTTCAGTAAAGGCCAGAATTATCAGTGCTTCTAACAGAAACCTTCTTTCACTTGTGCAATCCGGTTCTTTCAGGCAGGATCTGTTCTATAGAATCAATGTGGTGAGGTTTGAAATACCTCCTTTGCGGGACCGAGTGGAAGATATTCCTTTTCTGTTTGATATGCTTATTGAAAAACATTGTTATGCTCAGGGAATTGATTCTAAAGAATACGATTCTCAGATATTGCCAATTCTCATGGGTTACTCTTGGCCTGGTAATGTAAGAGAACTGGAAAATTTAGTTGAAAGAGCTATTGTTCTTTCCACTGGTCGTTTGATATCTATAAATGATCTGCCTTCTGAGATTCTTCCAGTACGGAGTAAAACTGTTTCAGGATCAGGATCAATGCGTGGAGCAAAAGCTGATACTGAAAGGCAAATGATTCATGCAGCACTAAAGAATTCCGGATTTAATAGAACAGCCGCTGCTACAGAATTGGGTATACACAAAACAACTCTTTACAGAAGAATAAAAGCTTTGGGTATTTCCTTGCCTGATTTGGATGGCCGTAGCTAATTCGCTACTGAATCCTTCTTGCACCGTTGCAATAACGCTACTGATATTCCATTTAAGTAAAATTCAATAATTTATTAATATGCTGTAGAATAAGAAGATACAGTTAAATTTTAATTCTGGCATGCAATATGCATTAGTGGTTGCTGGAGGTGAACAAATTGAGAATAGCTCTCACGGTCTGGAATGGAAGAATAGCCCCTGTTTTTGATGTGGCAGGTACAGTAAGACTTGTTGAACAACACGGGAAGATTGCAAAAAGCGATGAAACAATAACCCTTCCACAGGGAAGTGGCATGAGGATTCGTGTGGATGCACTTGTAGAACTTCAAATTGATGTTCTAGTATGTGGTGCCATTTCAAGACCTGTTCGCCAAATGATAGCTGATTCTGGAATAAAGATTCATTCTTTTATTTCAGGAGAGGTAAATGAAGTGCTAGAAGCACTTTTCACAGGCACTCTTGAAGAAAAACCTTTTCTCATGCCCGGTTGTGGAATAGGTAGGAACAGGAATGGCTGTAGAAGAGGTGCTGAAAACTTTGGTCGGGGAAGAAACCGAGGTTTTTTCTGCGAAAAGAAAGAGGTTTGATATGCCACGTGGAGACAAATTAGGACCAGACGGAAGAGGACCTCGCGGAGGTGTTTGCGTTGGAGCTGGTCAGAGCAGAGGAATGGGATACGGAAGAGGTAGAGGTTCAGGAAACGGCGCTGGTATGGGTCGCGGCAGAGGTTTTGCCGGAGTTTACCCTGTAAATCAGAATTCTGAACAGGAAGATTTAAAGAATCGTACACAGGAACTTGAGAAAGAACTTGCAATACTGAAGAGCAAGCTGGATCAGGGTTCTTGATTTTAACAGGTCAGCCGGTGTTTTTTTGAAAATGCCGGCTGACATCAAATATGGAGGAAATTAGAATGAAAATAGCAGTACCCAGTCCAGGGAAAGACTTGGAATCTGATGTTGATAGCAGATTTGGAAGAGCTTCAGGCTTCATTGTTTACGATACAGATGAAAAAACTTTTATCGTTGCAGATAACAGTCAAAACTTGAATGCAGCACAGGGCGCAGGCATTCAGGCTGCTCAGAATGTATCCAGCACCGGAGCCGGTGTTGTAATTGCTCCTAGCTTTGGACCAAATGCATTTAAAGTATTAAAGGCAGCAGGTGTGAAAGCAGTTACTTGTTCTGCTGGAACTGTAAAAGCTACAATTGAAGATTACTTAAACGGCAAACTTAGCGAATCAGATGCCGCAAATGTGGAAGGTCACTGGTAAAATGAGAATAGCTGTTGCTTCAGGCAAGGGCGGTACAGGCAAAACCACTGTTGCAGTTGCTCTTAGTATGGCTGTTTCAGAAAAGGTGTTGTACGCTGACTGTGATGTTGAAGAGCCCAATGGAAGCATTTTCTTGAGGCCGGAAATATCAAGAACAGAAAAAGTGCTTGTGGAAGTACCGGAAATAGATGAAGAAAAATGTATTTCCTGTGGGAAATGTGCCAAGTTCTGTCAGTTCAATGCTCTTGTTTCTCTTGGAACCCCGCCTCTAGTTTTTCCTGAACTGTGTCACAGTTGTGGTGGATGTGCCATTGTTTGCCCTACTGACTCAATCTCATGGAAAAAAGTTTCCATAGGTGAGATAACAGTTGGCAGTGCTGACAGTGGAAGAGTTTCAGTGATACAAGGTAAACTGAATGTTGGTAGTTCCCTTGCGCCACCTGTTATCAGGCAAGTAAAATCACACATAGCCGATGATATTCTTACTGTAATTGATTGTCCTCCAGGAACAGCATGCCCTGTGATTGAATCACTAGACGGCGCGGATTATGTGCTTCTGGTCACTGAACCCACTCCTTTCGGGTTGCATGACTTAATACTTGCAGTGGATACGGTTCGAGTGCTTGGAATGCCGTTCTCTGTTGTTATTAACCGGTTTGATGAAGGCGATGACGGTGTAGAGAATTACTGTAAAAATGAAAAAATTCATATCATGGCAAAGATTCCCCACAGGCGTAGTATGGCAGAAGTTTATTCCCGAGGGGGGATTCTTTTTGATGCTATTCCAGAGATGCTTGATTTATTCAAAAGTATTCCCCAGATGATTGAAAGGGGGATTGAGGTAGAATGAAAGAAATAGTTGTAATAAGTGGTAAGGGCGGAACGGGAAAAACCAGCATTACCGGATGTTTTGCAGCGCTTGCAGAAAACGCTGTACTGGCTGATTGTGATGTTGATGCAGCAGATCTGCATATGCTTCTAGCTCCCGAGATTATAAGTCGAAATGATTTTATCAGTGGCAATGAGGCTATTGTAAGAGAAGATGACTGCACAGGTTGTGGTGTCTGCAAGAAGAATTGCAAGTTTGATGCCATTGAAGTAACTCCAGAAGGTAAATATCGCGTTAATCCTTTCAGTTGTGAAGGTTGTATGGTTTGTGTGGAAGTATGCCCTGTAAAAGCTATAGATTTTCCACCAAATCATTGTGGAGAGTGGTACTTTTCACACACAAGATTTGGACCAATGGTTCATGCAAGACTTGGAGTTGCCCAGGAAAACTCCGGTAAACTTGTAAGTACTGTAAGGTTAGAGGCTGCTGCAAAGGCTAAGGAATTAAACAAGGATTTTGTAATTGTGGATGGACCTCCGGGCATTGGATGTCCTGTAATCGCAAGCATAACCGGTGCTGATTTGATTGTGGTTGTTACAGAGCCAACAATTTCTGGAAGACATGACATGAAAAGGGTACTTCAACTGGCACAACACTTTTCAGTACCTGCATGTGTAATTGTAAATAAGTGGGATATCAACCCGGAAATGACTGAAGTTATAGAGGCGGATGCTAGAAATAGTTCAGCTGAACCGCTGGGCAGAATCCCTTATGATAGAGCCTTCACAGTTGCACAGATAAATGGCAGAACTCTGGTGGAAGAAACCACCGGTGAGTCTGTGGAAAAAATAACTACTATCTGGGAGAAAGTATGTCAGAAACTGAAGTAAAAGAAGGTCAGAGCTGCGAGGGAAGTTGTGATTCATGTGCCGTGAGTTCATGTGATGCCAGTGAGCAGAGACCAGGTGAAGATGAAACAGCATTTGCCAATCGTCAGAAGCTTACAAAGAGATTGCTTGGGATAAAACACAAGATTGTTGTTCTTTCAGGTAAGGGTGGAGTTGGCAAAAGCACAATTGCAGTAAATCTTGCGATTTCTCTTTCTCTTGCAGGTAAAAAAGTAGGCCTTCTGGATGTTGATATCCATGGTCCTTCAATTCCAACAATGTTACATCTCGAAGGGGCAAGGGCTGATACTGATGGTGAAAGTATACTTCCTTTGGAAATGGGAGGCCTGAAGGTGATGTCTGTTGGTTTTCTTTTGGAAAACAGAGACAGTGCTATTATCTGGCGAGGACCTATGAAAATGGGTGTAATTGAACAGTTGCTTAGAGATGTTAAATGGGGTGATCTTGATTACCTTATTATTGATTCTCCACCAGGAACAGGGGATGAACCACTTTCAGTTGTTCAGCTTATTGGTGAACTTGATGGGGCAGTAATGGTAACAACTCCTCAAGCTGTAGCTGCTGCTGATGTGCGCAAGTCACTTGATTTTTGCCGCCAGCTGAAGCTGAAAGTTCTGGGAATAGTAGAGAATATGAGTGGTTTTATCTGTCCTGACTGCGGAAAAGAGACAGCAATTTTTCAGGGTAATAATGGTGAAACCATGGCATCTGAAGCAGATGTTCCATTCCTTGGAAAGATACCTATTGATCCAGCTGTAGGGGTTTCATGTGATTCAGGAACTCCATTTATGTATCATTACAGTAAAACAGAAACAGCTAAGCGTTTTGAAAGTGTAATTAACAAAATCATAAATGATTAAGGAGAAACATGCGTATCGCAATACCAATGGCAAATGGAGCCCTATGTATGCATTTTGGCCACTGCAGCACCTTTGCACTGGTTGATGTTGAAGATAATAAAGTAACAACAACTTCCGAGGTTGTGCCACCACCACACCAGCCTGGTCTTCTTCCTCCATGGTTAGCAGAACAGGGTGCAACATTGATTATAGCTGGCGGTATGGGTTCAAGAGCGCAGAACCTTTTTACTCAGAGCGGTATTAAGGTTGTCACTGGAGCCGCAGGTACAGGACCAAAGGAAATAGTAGAGAATTATCTTGCCGGTACTCTTGAAGCCGGTGAGAATGTTTGTGATCACTAAATTGTTCAGATAAAAAAAGGGCGACTCAAACAAATGAGTCGCCCTTTTATTTTTTATTAATTAGTAGCGGCGAGGTCTTGGCTCGCGTGGCTTTGCTTCATTAATTTTAAGAGGTCTACCATCAAGCTCAATGCCGTCGCCTTCAGCGATAGCCTTTTTTGCAGCTTCATCTGGCATTTCAACAAAACCGAATCCGCGACTGCGTCCAGTTTCTCTGTCAGTGATTACTCTTGCTTCAGTAACATCACCATACTTCTGAAAAAAGTCTTTAAGTAAGTCATCATCAACGCCCCAGGAGAGGTTTCCTACGTACAGGTTCATTAGTATCCCTTTCGTACTATGCTGTCTTAAAATTCACCGTTCTTCGCGACAACACAAAAGAAGCACGGTTTATTCCAACTCTGGAATGCTGGTAATATGCATGATTTGGTTTTTAATTGCAAAGGCCTGCGAAAAAGCAAAAAAAAAGGACGACTCAAAAGAGCCGTCCTTATTAAACACTGTATTAGTAGCGTCTTGGTCTCTCTTCACGAGGCTTTGCTTCGTTAATTCTGAGAGGTCTGCCATCAAGCTCAACGCCGTCGCCTTCAGCGATTGCTTTTCTTGCTGCTTCTTCTGGCATTTCAACAAAACCGAAACCACGACTGCGGCCAGTTTCTCTGTCTGTGATTACTCTTGCATCGGTGACATCACCGTAGTTAGCGAAAAAGTTTCTGAGAGAGTCATCATCAACACCCCAGGAGAGGTTTCCTACGTAAAGATTCATTAGTATCCCTTTCGTATCATGTCATCACATTGATTAACCGAATCTTCGTGACGACACAAAAGAAACCGGCTGCACCTTTACCTTAAAGTACACTGGTAATATGCATAACTTTTCTAATATGTAAAGGGCTATATTGTAAACCGTTAATTTCATAAAAAGTGGTTTGTTTTTTTATGTACTTTGAAAGTATAGAATTCTATACTTTTTACAAGAAAGCATGTCCATGGAATTGTAACTAATTATTAATACAGAAGATAGAAATGTATGGTTCAGGAATTTGGATTCAGATAAGTTTCATGGCATATTGTAGCAGAATGAAAAGTTTATAAATCTATTGAATTAATTCGGTGTGGTAAATGTAAGCATTTATAATTTTTATTAAGAATTTTTTTCAGACTTTATTGATAAAAGAGTATTTTCATGAGAGGCTTTGTTTGAATGAGTAAGTACGCTCCAGATTCCTATAGAGGAATCATAACAATTTCACTGCCAATTATTGCAGGTATGGCTGGAAGAACAATTATGATGTTCTGTGACCGGTTGTTTCTGGCTCAGCACAGTCAGCTTGAACTTCAGGCAGCACTTCCTGCGGGGATTTTAAGTTTTACTCTTTTGTGTATTGTTTTTGGAACAGTGAGTTATTCAACTACTTTTGTTGCTCAATTCTTTGGTTCAGGTAACAAAGAAGGTTGTTCCAAATCTCTCGCGCAGGGGTTGTATCTTACATTATTTTCTATTCCTATTCTTGCTGCCATGACAATTCCTGGTTCTATGCTTCTTAAGCTTTCCGGTCATTCTCCTGATGTGCTGGCTCTTGAGCATATCTATTTCAGAATTCTCATGCTTTCAGCTTCTGGTCCTGTTTTTACCGCAGCAGCTTCCGCTTTTTGGAATGGCAGGGGGAAAACAATTCCTGCAATGGTGGCGGTTTTGATAGGTTCTGGAATCAACATAATATTAGATTATGTTATGATTTTTGGAAAATTCGGTTTTCCTGAAATGGGTATTGAAGGTGCTGCAATTGCAACAGCAATTTCTTCTTTTATACCAGGAACCATACTGACAATCGCGGCATACACAGGTAAAACTGCTAAACGATACAGAACTCGTGAAAATTTCAAGTTCTCCTGGCCACTTACAAAAAGAATTCTAAAATTCGGTTTTCCAGCAGGATTGCAAATCTTCCTTGATGTGGCCAGTTTTACAATTTTTATCTTCATTGCAGGAAGAATGGATGTGCTTGATTTTACAGCAAATAATATTGCTTTCAGTGTTAATAATCTCGCTTTCAATCCTCTTTTGGGTTTTAGTTTTGCAACCACAGTAATTGTCGGAAGATGTATTGGTATGGGTAATACTGATATGGCGATAAGGGCTACCAGGCGAACATTGCTTCTTTCTCTTTGTTACTTCGTACCTCTGGCTGTTACTTTTATACTTTTTCCAGGGTTTTACACCAGTCTTTTCTTCAGCCCTGATTCTGCATGCTCCATTGAAGATTTATCATCAACAGCAGGTAAACTTCTTACAATTGTTGCTGCCTGGGGTATTTTTGATGCTGCCAGTTTGATGTTTAGTGGAGCTCTTAGAGGTGCTGGAGATACAAAATTTGTAGTTAAAATCTCTGGACTTATTGCATGGTTATTTTGGATACCAGGAATTCTTTATCTTTATGCTGTGGTTAAAACTGGAATTGTAAACCTTTGGCTTTTTACTAGTATTTATGTTGCTGTTCTAGGTGTTTTATTCTACTTACGATTCAGGTCTGGAAAGTGGAAACATATTGATCTGGTTGGTGATTCATTGAAATCAAATTAGTATAGATATGTTTGTCTTGACTATGCGATTTTTATTAAAGTGATACTGAATTGTTCCTGTAAATTTGGTTTTAGATGGAAAACAGTATTGGAACGAAAGTGTATTAGTATGGGTACACCTAATTGATTATGAAGGTGTATAGGCTTTTTCACTTACCTATTGAAAGGTTTGTTATGAAAAAAATGATTCCTGTTCTTTTAATTGTGTCGTCTTTACTAATTGCTTCAGAATTTGTTATAGGTGATAACAATCAGCCGTTATCCGATCCTTTCTGCGGCAGTTGAGGATCTTCCTCAAAACACTACCAGGTGGTAGTATCTGAGTCTCAGTTAGGTGAACCAATAACAATTACTGAAATAGCCTTCGAAAGGGCCCCAATGGGTTCTCCATCAGTTCTTTTGCATAATTTCAAAATAGCACTTAGCCAGGCGGCAGGATCAACTATCGAAAGAAGATTCGCAGCTAATTTATCTGAGAGCTCTAGTTTTCAGGTGGTGTACTCAGGCTCAAGAGTGGTTGCTGCTGATGGAGGAGACGGCAGGGTGAGTTTTGTTCTTGATACCCCGTACCAGTATTCTGGTGGAGATTTGCTTATAGATTTGTCTTATGCTGATATTGAAGGCAGCATGTATGTATGGAGTTGGGCTCCTGAGGAATATCGTCTTTTATCTGCAAACAGCATTAATGCATCACAGGGAAATGTTTCTCCACTGGTTCCTGTTGTGGTTGTTATTGGTGAGTAGCACCTCAAAGATTATGTCGCAGTAAGAATTTCAACACCGTTTTCTGTCACCAGAATAGTGTGTTCAAATTGTGCACTTAAGCTTCCATCTGCTGTGGTAACAGTCCAGCCATCTTTTGGGGAAGTTTTTACTTTGTAAGACTTTCCCATTATTATCATTGGCTCAACTGTGAATATCATTCCTTTCTGAAGTCGGATTTTGTTAGCTTTTGTATAGTGGTGGAAAACTTGAGGATTCTCATGAAATTTCCGACCTATACCATGGCCTGTGTAGTCTCTGACTATTGAGTATCCAAATTGGCCTACATATTTCTCGATAGCTTTTCCTACAGCAAAGAGATAGTTTCCATGTTTTACTGCTTCAATCCCAAGGTACATGGCTTTTTCTGTTCTGTTTACAAAATCTTGTGTTTCCTTATCAACTTCACCAATCAAAAATGTTCGTGAAGTATCACCGTGAAAACCATCAAGAATTACTGTCACATCTATGTTTAAAATATCACCGTTTTTTAGAATATCTGTTCTACTAGGAATACCATGACAAACCACATTATTAATTGATGTGCAGATACTTTTTGGGAACCCTCGGTAATTCAAGGGGGCTGATACAGCACCATTCATTTTTGTAAATATAACTGCCAATTCATTTAGGTAATCGGTGGAAACTCCAGCTTTCACAAAAGGATTTATGTGATTTAGCAGTTGTGCTGCAAGTTTTCCAGCTTTTCGCATTTTGTCTATTTCACCGGGGCTTTTTATCTTGATCATTATTTAACCACCATATCTTTATGATTATTCTTAAAATTGTTCCTTAGGATGTTAGGTCAGATTATGGTAATAACTTTACCTACACCACCTTTTATGTATTTTTCTGGGAACAGTTTCCGAATATCTTCTTTGTGTTTTGTGCAATGAGTTGAACATACAATATTAATGTGTTTAAGATATTCAAAATTGTTGAATCCGTGCAAGCCACCGATGATACCATGTACATGCCCAAATTGAGAGATTACTTCAAGAATATTTGGAACTCCTGGGTGAGCGCATCCAATTAGCAATACAAGTCCGCTATCTGTGCTTATGGCTAAAGATTGTTCATTACCCATTTCACCTGTAAGAAAGATACCAGGGTAGATTTCTTTAGGACTTTTGTAGTAATTTACCTGGTTAGGATATCTGATTCCTCGAAAAGAAAATGGAACATGAATGGTTGCTTTTGAATTTTCATTCAGAAATGCAGAAAGCCCACCTATGTGATCAAAGTCACCATGAGATATGACAATATCGTGTACTGTTTCAGGATTGATTCTTAGAGTAGCCAGGTTTTCAAGAAGAATTTTTCCATTTCCACCGGTATCAAAAAGAATGTTTCGGTGGGCAGTTTCAATAAAACATGACCAACCCCAATCAGCTTTAAGATCTGATCTGGTGGTGGTATTATCGTAAACAATTGTTACTTTCATTAGCTCTTTATTGCTTTTAGTAACCGCAGGTGGTTATTGAAAAACAATTTCTCATTAAAACTACTGAAACCATAACTGGTCAATATCTGTTTCCAGTCCCGCTCAACATATTCAAAAGCATATCTGCATTCCACTATTTTGAAAGGAATTCTAAAATACAAGGGTGTTTGATCTGTGATGAATTCATTGAAGTCTAGAATGACAAATTCTCCTCCGTCTTTCAAAGCATTGAAAGCATTAGAAATTATGTTTTTCTGAATTTCAAAGGGAAATCCGTGAAAAACAAAAGAAGTAAATACTTTGTCATATTTTTTTTCAAGAGTAAGGGGTTGGTCAATACGCTGATTAGTAATGCTGATGTTACTGAACTTTTCTGTTTTTTTTCTGAATTGTGCAATCATTTCTTCTGAAATTTCAAGCCCTAGTATTTCACCGGTGCCAGTGAGGTACTTTTGCATTAAAAGAGCATTTCTTCCGGTGCCTGCTCCAAAATCTAAAATAGTATCATCTGGTTTTATTTCAATCAGTCTGATTGCTTTTTTGATGAATTTATCGTAAAGACCCAGTGATGCTGTATTTATCAAAGTATCATAACATTTCGCTGAAAAACCTTGTATTTCAACCTTTGATTCAGGGTAAAACCTGCTCATAATAAACCTCCATTAGATTTTATTCTTTTATGATACGCAGGTGGCAACGTGTCAAGTAGGAAATCCAATTTTGCAGTTTGTGGTCTGATTCACATAAGTTGCAGGATTCTTTTATACTATGCAGTCAACAGAAAATAGTTTAACCGTATTGATGTGATTTTACAATGATTTGGTTTTAGGTGAAAAATGCAGATGAGTTTACTTGAAGACAGTGGTGCTAAATTTTCACAGGACAGAGTTCATAGGTATTCGCTGTGGAGAATTTGGGATAAGAGCAAGGATTATGCTGTTTTTGTGGGATTGAATCCTTCCACAGCAGATGAATACAAAAATGATCCCACAGTTAGAAGGTGTGTTAATTATGCATTTGACTGGGGGTTTGGTGGTCTCTATATGCTAAATATTTTTGCTTTCAGGTCAACTGATCCAGGCAATCTGTATTCTGCTGATGACCCCATTGGTCCCGAAAATGATTTTTTCCTGCGAACAATTAGCGAGCAAGCAGGTATTACTGTAGCTGCATGGGGCAACCACGGTGAGTTCATGAATCGTGGGGAAGATGTGAAAGCTCTTCTTACAAATCCTTTTTGTCTTAAGCTCACAAAAACCGGCTCACCAGGTCATCCGTTGTATCTGCGCAAGGATATAGAGCCATTTCCATTTCTTTAGATGCAGCGATGATTTATGCTTAAGGAGATCAAAGCAAAATCTATGCTGCATTTTCATAAGCAAACATTTGCAACAAACTGGGATGCAAATATATACAGAGGATGTGAGCACAATTGCAGATATTGTTTTGCTCAATATTCACATAGATACCTTGAAGACAAAGATTTTTTTGAAGATATTTATGTGAAATCCAATGCATCACAGATACTTGAAATAGAGTTAGGTAAAACAAAGTGGGAAAAACATCCGGTGAATGTTTGCGGGGTTTCAGACTGTTATCAGCCAGCAGAAATTAAGTATAAAATAATGCCTGCGGTTATTAAATCTTTTATAAAAAACAAAAATCCACTTGTGATTTCAACCAAATCAATTCTTGTCCTGCGAGATATTGATTTATTGGAAGAACTTAATAAAGTTGCACAGGTATCTGTTCTGGTTTCAGTTTCAACTCTTGATGAGAAAAAGCGAGAGTTAATTGAACCGAATACTTCATCTACTTTGGATAGACTTCAAATGCTGGAGCAGTTTCAGAAAATAGGTTGCCAAACCTCAGTTCTTTTCATGCCAATTATTCCATTCATTTCAGATGATGAACATAATCTAGATTCGATATTTAAAATAACAAGTTCACTTGGGCTTGGATCAATCCAAGGGTGGCCTCTGCATCTTCATGGAAGAACCAGAGATGTGTTTTTTGATTTCCTGCGAAAGAATTTCCCAGAGTTACTATCAGAATACAGCAGACTTTACACAAAAGGCACTGTTTCCGATTCTTACAAAATTAATCTTTTAAAGAAAATCACTGACCTGAAAGATAAATATCATTTATTCGGGAAGTATACCCAAACAAAACCCAAGAACCCAAATGCAATTCAACTAAAATTGTTTTAATTTCTAAATTTAGTATAGCCAAGTTAAGTATCTGCGTCAACAGTTGACAAATTTAAAATTTTGCTGATAATATGCAATAATGTGCAAATTACATGTCTATTGTTTGTGGAGCATAATTCAATTGAAAGGATGTAGTATGAGTAGAGAAATACCAATGGAAGATTTTTTCAGAAAACCAGCAAAATTTCTTGTGAGAATATCTCCTTGTGGTAATTATCTTGCATGGTTGGAACCGTGGCAAAGTAGATTGAATGTACATGTGAAAAAACTTGATTCTGGTTTTGTTACCCGAGTAACCTCTTCTATAGAGCGAGATATATCTAGTTATATATGGGCAAGCAAAATGCAAATTGTTTACATGATGGATAAGGGAGGCAATGAAAATCAGAGATTGTACGGTGTGAATATTGATGGTTCAAATACCATTGACTACACTCCATACGAATCGGTTAAGTGCATGATTCTTGCAAACCTTCCTGACGATAATAAACACATTCTTTTTCAGATGAACCACAGAGATAAGAAAGTTTTTGATGTTTACAGGTTAAATATTGAAACAGGGAAAAAAGAAAAAATTTCTGAGAACCCAGGTAATGTAACAGAGTGGTTTGCAGATTTCCATGGTAAGGTTAGACTGGCAAAAACCGCTGATGGATTAAATTCAGCTCTAATTTATCGAGAGAATGAAAAAGCTGAGTGGCTTCAGATAGCTTCCTATGATTTCAGGCAACACGCTAAACCTATTGTTTTTTCTGCTGATAATTCATTTGTATATGTCTCGTCCAATGTGAACAGAGATAAAGTTGCAATTTTTGAGTATGATTTAATCACAGGTAAAGAGGGTAAGGTTGTTTTTCAACATCCAGAGGTGGATGTGTGGAATCTGTTGTATTCCGTGAAGCGTAGAGTAATAACCGGTGTTTCTTATGAATTAGAGAAACGAGAATTTTATTATTTTGATGAATTCAGTAGAAAAATTCAGACATTTCTTGATGAATTGCTTCCAGATTATCATAACAGCATAACCTCGTTTGACCATGAAGAAACAAAGTGCATTGTGCATTCAGGAAGTGATCGTACTTTTGGTTCCTTTTACCTGCTTGATTTGCTGAATTGGAAATTAGAGAAACTCTTTGATCTTTCTCCGTGGCTTCATGAAGATGAGATGGCAATTATGAAACCTATAAAATACAAAGCAAGAGATGGTAAGACTATTCATGGATATCTGACTTTACCCAAGGGAGTTAATCCCAAAAATCTACCACTTGTTGTTAATCCACATGGAGGTCCATGGGCTCGTGATAGTTGGGGTTTTCGCCAACCAGTTCAATTCCTAGCCAACAGAGGTTTTGCGGTACTTAAAATGAATTTCAGAGGGTCCACAGGATATGGTCGTGAATTTCTTGAAAGCGGGTATGGTCAATGGGGTCTGGATATGCAGGATGATATTACAGATGGCGTTAACTGGGTGATCGATTCGGGTATTGCTGATCCTAAGCGAATTGCAATTTATGGAGTAAGTTACGGGGGATATGCAGCATTAATGGGCATTGTGAAAACACCGGATCTTTATTCAGCTGCAGTTGATTATGTGGGAGTTTCAAATCTATTTACAATTCTGGAAAATATGCCGACCTATTGGGAGCTTAAGCGGAAAATGATGTATGAGAAAGTCGGACATCCAGTTATTGATAAAGAAAGATTGGAAAAAACATCACCTGCACTGAATGCAGACAAAATTAAAACACCACTATTTATAGCTCAGGGTGCTAATGATCCTCGTGTTAACAAAAGTGAATCAGATCAAATGGTTTCAGCACTGAGAAAACGAGGTGTTTTTGTGGAATACATGGTTAAGGAAAATGAAGGTCATGGATTCAGGAATGAAGAAAATAAGTTTGACTTTTTTCGAGCCATGGAAAGATTTTTGAAGAAACACATAAAAAAAGGCTAAGAACGGAAAAGGGGGCCAGTTTTCACTGGCCCCCAATGTATATCACAAACAGTCAGATGGTATTATTCGCCACCGGACCAGTTCATTTTTGCCATCTGCTCGTAAAGATGGAAGCGTCTGTTAATGTCTATCTGTGCATTTGCCAGAAGCTTTTCAGCATGCTCAGGATTGCTGCGCATGAGTGAATTCCATCGACCTTCTGCCTCTGCAAACTTGTGGAAAGGAAGAGATGGTTTTTTGCTGTCAAGCTGAAGTGGAGATTCGCCCTTTTCAATCTTTCTAGGATCAAAACGGAAGAGAGGCCACATTCCACTATTCACTGCAAGTTTGTGTTCATCCATTCCCTTGGTCATGTTAATACCATGGGCTATGCAATGACTGTATGCAATTATCAGGGATGGGCCGTCAAAGCTTTCAGCTTCATTAAATGCTTTTACAGTCTGGTTCCAATTGGCTCCCATTGCAACCTGAGCCACATAGATGTTGCCATAAGTCATACTGATCATGGCAAGATCCTTCTTTGGCATTGGTTTGCCTGCTGCTGCAAATTTAGCCACAGCGCCCATAGGAGTTGCTTTTGAGCACTGGCCACCGGTATTTGAATAAACACCTGTATCTACAACCAGTACATTCACATTTCTACCCTGGGCAAGTACATGGTCAAGACCGCCGTAACCGATATCATAGGCCCAGCCATCTCCACCGATAACCCAGACAGATCGTGGAACAAAGTAATCAGCCAGTGAAACAAGCTGACGGGCTTGTGGTGTATCAATCTGCTCAAGAGCCTTTTTAAGGTACTCTACACGCTCGCGCTGCTGTGCAATATCAAGCTCTGTTGTAATGCTGGAATTAAGCAGACTGTCCACAAGATTTTCATCCAGTTTGTCTGCCAATCCATTAAGAAGCTCAGCAGCTGTTTCTGAATGTTTATCTGTTGTCAGGCGGAAACCGTAACCGAATTCAGCAGCATCTTCGAAAAGGCTGTTGTTCCATGCGGGTCCTCTGCCTGATGGATCCTGGGCGTAAGGCGTGGTAGGTAAATTTCCACCGTAGATTGATGAACAACCTGTTGCGTTGGCAATAACTGCTCTGTCACCATAAAGCTGACTGAGAAGTTTAACGTAAGGAGTTTCTCCACAACCGGCACAAGCGCCACTGTACTCAAACAGAGGTCTGAGTAACTGACTTTCCTTTACAGTTGCAAGATTTAGTTCTGTACGATCAAAATCTGGAATTTCAAGGAAGAACTTGTAGTTTTCTACCTCATCGTGACGAAGAGCAGGCTGTGATTCCATATTGATTGCTTTTTTACCTTCAACAGCTTTGTTTCTAGCAGGGCAGGTATGAACGCAGGCTCCACATCCTGTACAGTCTTCAGGTGCAATCTGATTGGTGTATGTGTAAGCTTTAAACTTAGCCTTACCGTCAGTTGACTTGAAGGTTTCAGGAGCATTCTCAAGCAATGCCTTATCATAGTATTTCATGCGGATAGCTGCGTGAGGGCAGACCAGGTTACAAAGACCACACTGAACACAAACCTCTGGATCCCATACAGGAATCTCTAAGGCTATGTTTCTTTTCTCCCACTGAGTTGTGGCTGTTGGCCATGTACCATCGTTAGGTATTGCGCTTACAGGAAGATCGTTACCACACTGTGCCATGATTGTTGCTGTAACATTCTGAACGAATTCAGGAGCTTCAACAGGAACTACAGGTGGGATTGTTATATCACTGGTAATTTCTTTAGGATAATCTACTTCATGAAGGTTTGCAAGAGCTTGATCAACAGCTATAAAGTTTTTCTGAACAACATCCTGCCCTTTTTTACCATAACTTTTTTCAATAGCACCTTTGATTTTTTCAATGGCTTCGTCTTTTTCAAGAACACCGCTGATTGCAAAAAAGCAGGTCTGCATGATGGTATTGATCATAACACCCATACCAGTGTCACCGGCTACTTTGTAAGCATCAATAACATAAAATACTAGTTCTTTTTCAATCATGTCTTTCTGGACCCTGCGAGGAAGGTTGTCCCAGATTTCATCACTGCTGAAAGGAGTATTTAAAAGGAAAGTAGCACCTTTTGCAGCATACTTAAGAATATCGTACTTTTCAACGAATACAGTCTGATGACAGGCCACAAAATTAGCTTGGTCAATAAGACATGTACGCCTGATAGGATCTGGCCCGAAGCGCAGGTGACTTACAGTAAGAGCACCGGCTTTTTTGGAATCATAAACAAAGAAACCCTGAGCATAATTGTCAGTGGTTCCACCAATGATCTTGATGCTATTTTTGTTTGCACCAACAGTTCCATCGGAACCAAGACCCAGGAAAACTGCCTGGTGAAGACCTTTTGTTTCAAGAACAAACTCAGGAATTTCAATGTTGCTGTTTGTAAGGTCATCAATAATACCAACAGTGAAGTTATTCTTGAGTTCGCCTTTTGCATTATTGAAAACACCAAGAACAGATGCTGGTGTAAACTCTTTACCTGAGAGGCCGTAACGACCACCCACAACTTTGATAGCAGATCTGCCTGCCACCCGTAGTGCTGTACATACATCTTTGTACATAGGTTCACCATCGTTACCTGGTTCTTTTGTTCGGTCAAGTACGCTGATTGTTTTTACGCTTTCAGGAATTGCTGAAAGGAATGCAGAAGCATCAAAAGGACGATAAAGTCTGACTTTTAAAACGCCTACTTTTTCATCTTTTGCAACAAGGTGCTCTACAGTTTCATGGGTAACTTCACAGGCAGAACCCATAAGAATGATAATGTGCTCAGCATCAGGGGCACCAACATAATCAAATAAATGGTAGTGTCGGCCGGTAAGTTTACCGAATAAATCCATGTATTCCTGTACTATTGCAGGTGCAGCATCATAATATGGATTAACACTTTCGCGGCCCTGGAAGTAAACATCTGGGTTCTGACTTGTTCCGCGAACTACAGGACGATTTGGGTTAAGCCCTCTGTTCCTGTGAGCAAATACAAGTTCATCATCAATCATTTCAGAAAGAACTGAATCATCAAGTGCTTCAGATTTCTGAATTTCATGGCTTGTTCTAAAACCATCAAAAAAGTGCACGAATGGAATACGACTTTTAAGGGTAGCTGCGTGTGCAATAGCGGAAAGATCAGTTACTTCCTGAACACTTGCACTGGAAAGAAGACCGAAACCTGTGTTTCTTACAGCCATCACATCACTGTGATCACCAAAAATTGAGAGTGCCTGGGCTGCAAGGCTTCGTGCTGCAACATGGAACACGGTAGGGGTAAGTTCTCCTGCAATTTTGTACATTGTAGGGATCATTAGAAGGAGACCCTGACTTGCAGTGAAGGTTGTAGTAAGAGCGCCTGTTTGAAGGGCTCCATGTACAGCAGCGGAAGCTCCGCCTTCGCTCTGCATTTCCTGTACCAGAGGAATGGTTCCCCAGATATTTTTCTGTCCTGCTGCTGACCATGTGTCACTATGCTCGCCCATTGGGCTTGAAGGAGTAATGGGGTAAATCGCCACTACTTCACTAAGCTTGTGAGCGACACGCGCGGCAGCTTCATTACCGTCAATAGTTATCATCTGTCTGCTCATAATTACCAGCTTTCGCTAAGGTTATAAAACATTACTAATACATCTTGCCAAAGGTTCTTGGGAAGGGTACTACATCTCTGATGTTATCCATTCCCGTTAAGTACATCAAAAGTCTTTCGAAACCAAGGCCAAAACCGGAGTGCGGTGCAGTGCCCCAGCGTCTGAGTTCCATGTACCATTTGTAGGTTTCCATATCAAGACCCTGTTCAATAGCTCTTTTTTCAAGCAGAGGTAACCTGTGTTCCCTCTGACTACCACCAACAAGTTCGCCTACTCCAGGAGCCAGAAGGTCGCAGGCACGAACTGTTTTTCCATCATCATTTACATACATATAAAAAGGTTTCATGGATGCAGGATAATCAATTACAAAAACGGGTTTTCCAAAATGCTCTTCTGCAAGAAATCTTTCGTGCTCAGTGGCAAGATCATCACCCCACTGAGGGATTGTATCGAATTTTTTCTTAGCTGACTGAATAATCTTTATCGCTTCTGTATACGTTACTCTGCCAAAGTCATTTTCAAGAAGAGATTTGTACCTGGCCAGTAGGCTTTTTTCAAAAAACTTAGAGAAGAAAGTTATGTCATCATTGCATTTTTCCAAAAGATATGATGCAGTGTACTTAACAAATTTCTCAATCAAATCAAGGTTATCTTCCAGATCGAAAAATGCCATTTCAGGTTCAAGCATCCAGAATTCAGCTCCATGAATTCTAGTATCAGACGGGTCAGCACGAAAAGTGGGGCCAAAAGTATATACTTTGCCAAGTGACAGTGCAAATGGTTCTGCTTCAAGCTGTCCGCTTACTGTCAGAAATGCTTTTTTCTTGAAGTAGTCTTTGCTGTAGTCAGCTTTGCCGTCTTTAACTGGAAGTTTATCAAGTGGGAGAGTTGTTAACTGAAAAGTTTCGCCAGCGCCCTCACAATCACTTTCAGTAATGAAAGGTGTATGTATATTGAAGAATCCATTGTCATCAAAAAATCTGTGAACTGCCATTGAAATATGATGACTGACCCTGAAAACACTGCCAAAAGTGTTTGTTCTGGATCTTAAATGGGGTTTTGTTCGAAGAAATTCAAGCGAATGTCTTTTTTTCTGTAGAGGGTATTCTTCATCAACAGAACCAATGATTTCAAGTTCAGCAGCAGCGATTTCAACTGATTGTTCTTTCCCCTGACTTTCAACAACACAACCAGTGACACAGATGCAGACACCGGTGAGTAAAGAGGATAGTATTTCAGTTGAAAACAATTCGCGATCAAAAACAACCTGTAAATTATTATTTGTTGATCCATCATTCAGAGCAGCGAAAGTTACACTTTTGCCTTTTCGAGCAGTTTTCACCCAGCCGTAAATTGTTACAGTGTCGCCGGTATGAGCTCCGCCCAGAATCGAATCAATTTTGTTTCGACGGATCATTCTGGAACCTCCAAGTAGATAATTAAACTAATAGTGGGAGAATCGCTAATCTACAAAGAAAGGGCTTCAGAGTCCACTAATCCCACAGAAAATGAAGTAGTGATTTTATTATGTAAAAAGAACCTGCCGGTAATTTTCCAGCAGGTTCCCTTTGTGACACAAACTATTGAAAGGGTGTTCATATTGAAAGGAGGGATTTCTTTGTGAACACTCCCTTATATTCAAGTATATGGAAATTGTTCCAGTTACTTAGGAGGAGGCGATACTGGTGATTTGTTTCAGCCATGGAGTGCATAAAAGAATTTGGATTTCTGAATGTTAAGTTGTAAAGATTAAAGAATACTTGATTTCTGTATAAACGGTATGTCTTCCATGGTATAACCGAGATCTTTGCCTTGCCATGAATCTCTGTACATCAGTTCCCGCCTTACTCTGTTCATTACTGCAAGTTTGTTAATGGCCCATTCAGGGGCAACTAGCATTCTTGGAGGGGCTTCTCCTGTGACCCGTTGAATAACTACCTCTGGTCTTATTCGCTGGATGAAATCAGCAGCAAGTTCTGCATATTCACTTCTGCTAATTAGATCGAATTCATTGTTTTTGTGTAACTCAGCAAGTTTTGTGTTTTTTATTATGTGCAGGTTTTGAAGTTTCACACCAGCTGTACCTGATTTGTTCACGAATTCAGCTGTCGCCAGAGTCTCTTGTTTTGATTCTCCGGGAAACCCAAGAATTACGTGGGCTGCTGTTCTTATTCCCCGGTTATGAAGTTTTTCAAAAGCCTTTTCTGAATCGTAAACTGTATGCCCGCGGTTCATCCGAAGAAGGGTTAGATCACAACTGCTTTGAACACCAAGTTCCACCCATACAAAAGTTTCCTGAGATAAATCTTTAAGAAGGTCCATTACATCGTCACTTATGCTGTCAGGTCTTGTGCATAAAGATAACCCTCTGATACCGGGAAAATTTAGAGCTTCTCTGTACATAATTTCAAGACTTTTTACATCTTTGTATGTTGTGGTGTAATCCTGAAAGTAAGCAAGGAAATTGTCAGTTTCGTGTCTTTCTCTAACGTATTCAGTGGCCAGTTCCAACTGTTGAGTCACGGTCATTCCAGGTTTGTAGTGTTTGGGTTCACTTCCTTCTGGATTGCAAAAAACACAACCTTCTGTGCCTTTTGAACCATCTCTTGTGGGGCAGGTAAAACCTCCGGCAATGCTTACTTTGTATACTTTTTCGCCAAAAGTATTCCTGAAAAAAGCGTTAAGACTGTGATATCTGTTTTTATTCAATTTTAACTCTTTTCTCTTTTCTAAGATGTAATTTTGCTGTGCCTATCTACTGTAATGATCTGCGAATTATAATAAACACATGGAAAAAGCAGCAGAAGTATTTTTTGAGCACTTTGGCCTGATCCCAGGCAACAGTGCTGCAGACATTTACAAAATAGGTGAGGTTTTTGCAGAAATCCCCTGGGAGAACTTGACCAAATTTCTTCTAAAAGCCACAGGTAGTAATAATCCCAGGCTGGCAGAAGAGGTCATGTCAGATCATGTTCATTCTGGAACCGGTGGTACTTGCTATTCTCTCACAGAAACACTTGGCTGCATTGTTTCAGCTTGCGGTTTTTCCGCAAGACCTCTCACCGGTCACATGAATCATGGCCGTAATATTCATTGTGCTTTGTTGGTGGAAGGCAAGGCGGGTAGGTTCATTCTTGATCCAGGTTATGTTGTACCAGGTGCGGTGAAACTTTCAGATTCAGGTATTGGTGAAATTGAAACTGCAGGTCGAAAAATGATTTGGACTCCAGTTTCTGGTGGTTGGCAACTGTTTACCATAGAGAATCAACAAAAGCAGCTTCGGTATAAACTTGATTCCCGTATTCTTTCAAGAACTGAGTTTCTAAAATACTGGATTGAATCATTTGAGTCTTCAGGATTGAATAGTCTTTACTTGAATAGAACTGGTTCTCTCGGCGGACGAGTCAGTGCGCATAATGAAAACCTTCGAATAATAGGAGATTCAGGTAAAAAGAATCTCAAAATAAAAAGTGATTATTCTAAAAAAATAAAGGAAACTTTCGGAATCTCCACAGATATTTCAAACGCAGCATGGGTCGAGTTGCAAAAACAAAGGGAAAATAGAAACAATGTCTCTTCCTGAGAATTTCCCACTTGTGATGGCTGTAGTCAGCGTTCTTTATGGTGATTCTGAGAGTCTTAAACAGGCTGTACATCATCTTCAATTACAGTTCGGTGAACTTGTTCTTTTCAGTGAGTCGTTTCCATTTGATAAATCAGATTATTATCAAGCTGAAATGGGGACTTCGATTCGCAGGGTTTGGTTGTGTTTTGCCCCTCTTTGTGATCCTTCAGAGTTACCTGCCTGGAAGGAAAAATGTATCATTTTGGAAGATCAGTTAAGTAATAATGGTAAAAGACTTGTTAATATTGACCCTGGATATCTGGATCATGGGAAACTAGTTCTTGCAAGCTGCAAAGCTGCTCCTGATAAAATTTACATGGGCAGAGGTATTTTTGCCCATATCTGCTTAAGGTACAAAAAAGGCGACTTTCATGGGCCAGAACACAGTTTTGCAGACTTCATAGATGGAAGATTTGATAAATTTTTCCGGTCTGCCAAGCAATTGCTGCGAAAACTTCTTAAAGCAGATCCACGCTTGCAAGAGCCGCCATTGCAGGTTCCAATTCCTGGTCAGACAGACATCCGAAGCTAAATCTTAGATGATGTTTACCTGTTTCACCAAAAGCATCACCTGGTATGGTAGCAATGGCATAATTTTCGATTAGATGATCCGCAAGTGCATAAGAGTCAAATTCATCAGGTATTTGGGCCAGAGTAAAAAACCCACCACCAGCTTCTTTCCACTGAAGCCCTTTTGATTTATTCATGGCATCTTTGCACAAATCCAGACGATGTTTTACCTCTAGTGATCTTTTTTCAACCCATCCATTTAGCTTTAAACAGTGTTCTAACAGAATTTGTCCAGGAGTGGAGGGGCAGATAACAACAGAGTCTTGAATTTTTAGAGCTTGTTCAAGAAGGTAGTCTGCGCCGAATAGGTAACCAAGTCTCCAGCCTGAGAGGCTGAAGCTTTTCGAAAAACTACCAAGAGTTAATACATGTTCCTGATTTGTTTCCATCCATGGGTGGAATGTGCTTCCTGTGAAATTAAATCGTTCATAGGTTTCATCGATTATAAGAACACAGTTATTTTCCCCGGTAAGTTTAACGATTCTTCTGATCTCTTCTTCTGTTAAAACTGCTCCAGTGGGATTGCCTGGATTAACCAGAACCATCACTTTTGCATCGGGAATTCGTTCTTCAAGTTTTTCCCATGGTAAACTCCAACCGGCATCTTCAACCATGGGAATTGAGTCAAGCTCTAGATTAGAAAACTGAATAGCAAAAACATGATCGAAATAATATGGTTCCAGCACTATGACTCTGTCACCTGGGTCTGCCACAGCCATTAACGCAGAAACAAAAGCCTGACTTGCACCGCACGTAAGGTGGAGTTCTGAAGCTGGATTGATACTTAAATTTCTTCTTTTTTTCATATCTTCAGTTAAGGCAGTTCTTGTGGATAGTAATCCTGGATCAGGGCTGTAGAAATGAAAACCTTTTTTACCCATGTTGTTTTTTAACAAGTTGACTGATTCCTGTGGAGGTGAATACCACGGAACAGCTTGAGCCATGGAATATATTTCTTCATGGTTTTCTCTCATTGTTCGAACCTTGTTCATAATTGAGTGGATTGGAGGCATGTGAATCTGAGTAGTTCTTTTGGACATCTTAGGTGACATCTGATTCCCCTTTTTCTTGCAGTTTCAGTTTCTTGATAAATGATTTATAAAAGGAGGAGACAAGAAGGGAAAGAATGAGAATTATTGTAACATCCAGTTGTGACATTCAGAATGCCGAAAGACTTAGCCAGGTACTGTTATTGGCCGGTCATGAGGTGCTTTTTCAGCCCAATGAAAATGTTAACAGTTTTCAGCCGGATGTGGTTATATGTTTTGGAAGACCTATGGTTGTTCCCGGTTCATTTCATGTTCAGGTTGTGCGGTGGGCATTAGAATCTGTTCAGAATGAAGCTGATTTTTATGTTTTTTCGAACAAGTCAAATGTTCCTCTTCTTTTTGAAAAAAGATATGCTGTGATTCCTTTTGCTGTAGATACAAATAAATTTTGCCCATGTTCTGTTTCAAACTCAAAAACCATAATTGCCCTTGGGAAACTAAATCCTGCAAAAGGCCATAAAACTCTTATTCAAGCCATGACATTGGTTGATGAAAAGATCACAGCAGTTATTGCAGGCCAGGAAGATTTTTATACAATTGAACAGATGTCAGATTTTGCAGAATTAATGGGGGTAAAGCATCGTATTTCTTTTCCAGGAAAAGTCGGAGATGTAAACTCTTTGTTAAATAGTGCATCTGTGGGCATTGTCACCAGTCTTGGGAATCAGCAGGTTTCAAATGCGGCAATGGAGATAATGTCTTCAGGAATCCCTTTACTGGCCGCAGCAACTGGGGGGTTGTGTGATCTAGTGATTGACGGAGTTACTGGCCTTATTCATTCACCTGGAAACTGGAGGCAGCTAGCCGGGCAGATAAATCATATAATGACAAATCATGGGCTTGCAGATGAGTTGTCTGTAAATGCCAGAAATTATTGTGAAAAACATCTTTCTTTTAACACAGTTGGAAAGATGTGGACTCAGCTTTTGGAACAACTTTGCTTTTCTTGATGTACATATTGTTAAGACTTATTAGAAAGGAAGAATTATGAAACTAACAGTAATACTTTTAATTGGTGTGGTGGTCTCAAGCTTTGCTTATGGTTCAATCTGGGATTGGGGTGAGTATTCCAGGCGTTTTGTAGAAAATACTACTTGGGGTCCAGGCGAAAGATTGGTTTTTAGTGTAGAATACGGAATAATTAAAGCTGGAACTGCAACTCTTAGCGTTACTGGACCTGTGAGCCATAATGGTCTTCTTGCATATCAAATAACTGCTGAAGCTAGTTCCAATCCGGCTTTCAGTAGCTTTTTTGAAGTTAGAGATGTAAATGAAGCTCTTTTAGACATAGTGCAACTTCATTCTCTGACATATATGAAAAGCATTCAAGAGGGTGACTATTCCAGTAGTGAAGAAATGTATTTTGATCAAGAAGCTGGAATTGCGTATTACCCCGAAGAGAATAATCCTGAACTTGCAGAAATGGCTATTCCTCCCCATTCGCTGGATGTTTTGAGTGCTTTTTATTATGCGCGTATTCAAAACCTTGAACCTGGTGGAAATTTTTCAATTGATGTTCATGTGGATAACGATAATTATCCTATGGAAGTACTTGTGCTTGACAGAGAGAGAATTCGCACAAGAGCAGGCAGTTTCGACTGTATTCAATTACAACCGGTTCTTCGAGGTGATGGTATTTTTAAACAGCAGGGTGAAATTTTTATATGGGTCACAGATGACGAAAGACATATGCCTGTTCTAATGAGTGCATCAATTATAATTGGTGAGATTACATGTATGCTTGAGGACTATACACTTGGAACACCACTGGAAGTAGAGAACCCATTTTAATGCAATCAAAGGAATTAAAGCTTCATCTTTCCGCAACAATTGAAGAACTTAATCGAATGAAAGTTCTTGTGACTGAACAGAAAGAATTACCCTACGGTATTCAATTGTCTCTTTCGGGGTATGGTTCTTCATGTAAGATAAATCTGTATAACTCAAAGAAAAAAGGTAACTCAACCATACAAGCAGGTGGTGATAAAAGTTTTTTAGGTATGGTGCTTGAAAGACTGAACAAAACCGCTAATTCAACTGTTGCAAGTAGTTCTTCTGTTCCAGCTGGTCTTAGAGCCGGTAGTGATGAAGCAGGAAAAGGAGAGTACTTTGGGCCGCTTGTTGTGGCCGCTGTTGCCTGTGAACAGTCTGTATCAAATAAGCTTGTAAAAATAGGGGTTGCTGACTCAAAAAAACTTTCAGCAGCAAAAATAAGAGAATTATATGAAAAGATTACAGTCATGGGCGATCTCAGATACTCCGTGTGCTGCATTTCTCCAAGAGAATACAATAGGTTGTTTGAAGAGTTCAAGCGGAAAGGTCAAAACAGTCTTGATACTTTGGCAATGGCGCATGGAAAAGCTTTTGAGGATTTAGTTGCTAAAGGCGATGAACCAGATTTTGCGGTTATTGATAAATTCTGTGAAATGAAAAGATTAAAACCGTGGTTAACTATCCCGGTTTCAAAAGTTGAACTTCGAGTGCGAGCTGAAGATAGTGAGCCAGTTGTGGCTGCCGCTTCAATAATTGCCAGAAGTGTTTATTTGGAAGAGCTTGAAAGACTTTCCCTATTGTATGGTGTAACTCTTAGGCCAGGGGCTGGAGCAGCTATTGATTCGCTTGGCAGGAAGCTCGTAAGCAAAAAAGGTGAAACCATTCTTATTGAAACTGCAAAAGTGCATTTTGCAAATACAAGAAGGATTGTTCGCACCACTTGACCTAGCACTGTGTTATTAAGATAGTTGCGTTGACTTTGGGCTGAGTAGTCCTTGATTCAGGGGTGAATCAAAAAAACACTTGTTGTAAAACAGAAAATCCGGAGGGATTACAAATGAGATTTTTAGCACTTGCTATGCTTCTTCTTGCTATGGCTATCGTAGGTATGGGTTGTGACAATGGTGAAATGGCTGAAGGAAGCAACGATGCAGTTGTTCAGCCTGCTGAAGAAGTAGTAGAAGAAGTTGTTGTTGATGACGTAGTAGTTGAAGAAGTTGTTGAAGGCGACGTAGTTGTTGAAGGCGACGTAGTTGTTGAAGGCGACGTAGTTGTTGAAGAAGTAATTGAAGAAGTACCAGCTGAAGAAGTTACAGAGTAATTTCGTTTTATAGAGTTTTAAAAAGCGGCGCATTGCGTCGCTTTTTTTTTGCGCACAGATAATCCCGCTGTGAACCTGCAAAAAAATGAATTAGGCTGCCACAGTTTCTTTTAATGCAAGGACTGGTTTGTCTAGGTAAACCTGATTATCATGAAGCATTGGATTAATTTTTTAATATTCTTAATGTATTTCTCCTTTTTGAAAGGAATGTATGAAAAATCTAATGCCTGGTTTTATTATTGAACAGTTTAAACAAGAAAATTTCAAAGGTTCCTTTAATGCCTTCGTTATGATAGTGGATATTTCAGGTTTTACCAGACTAACTGAAACCCTTATGTTGCATAAAAAACACGGTGCAGAAGTATTAACTAATGTTATTAATGGAATATTTGAGCCAATAATAGAAAAAATCTATCAACAGAACGGAATGGTTTCCTCATTTGCAGGAGATTCATTTACTGCGATATTTAGAGAAACAAATGTAAATGGTGAGAACAGCATAAATCAAATCATTTCAACAGCTTTGTTTGTTCAGGATCTCTTTTCCAAAAACATCAGTACACTTTTTGCACCATCTGTTGATCTCAATATGGAGATAGGAGTCAGAATTGGTCTGTCTTTTGGACAGATTGAGTGGGGAATACTAGGTAAGGCTGGTAAGCATACTTATTACTATAAAGGTAAGGCAATTCGGAATTGTGTTAAATCAGAGAAGCATGCTGTTAGTGGCAGTATCGTTGTTGATTCGCGAATTATTGAGTTAAATCTGATAGATGATAGAAAAATTACTCTTGAAAAAATATCAGATGGGTATTTCAGTCTTGAATCAATCGAATCAGCACCAGGACTGCAAGCCACAAAACTAGTGGAGAATACCAAGTTGTCTAGAAGTGAGCTTGAGCCATTCATTTTTGATTCAGTGCTTGATTTTAAAGGAAAAGCAGAATTTAGAGAAGTTGTAAGTGTTTTCATTTCATTTCGAGAACCGGAAACTGAAAAAGAGATGAATGATTTTGTAACAGGGGTTATTGAAAAAGCTTACAATTATGGTGGATTTTTTAACAAATTAGATTTTGGAGATAAAGGTAAAGTTGCTTTAGTTCTATTTGGTGCCCCAAAGTCTTATGAAAATAACATAAAAAGAGCACTGAATTTTATTCTGAATCTGCAACAATCCAGCATCTTAGATTTTCGCGCTGGAATCTCTTATGGAACAGTTTATGCAGGAATCATGGGCAGCGCACGAAGATGCGAGTACACAGTTATTGGTGACACTGTGAATTTTTCTTCTAGGTTAATGACAGGCGCTAAGTGGAATGAAATCAGAGTGAGTGAAGTTATTTCTGTTAAACAGAACCAGTTATTTGAATTCAAAAAACTTGGTGATTTTAAGTACAAAGGAACAACTAAAGTTGCTACCTACCAGTTGCTTTGTAGAAAAGACAAGCAGATAGATAGATTTTTTGAGAGTGAATTCATAGGTAGAGAAATTGAATTGCAACAGCTTAAGCAGTTCACTGAACCTGTTTTTCAAAAAAAATCTGCTGGCGTCACATATATTTACGGCGAAGCAGGGCAAGGCAAATCAAGATTGGTTTGGGAATTTAGAAAACGAATTGTATCAGACAATAAAGCCAGACAAAACATGAAGAGAATTTCATGGTTTTTTATGCCGTCCGAAGAGATTTTCAGGAAGAGTTTTAATTGTGTCAACTACTTTCTTAACAACTATTTTAACATCTCTGAGGAAAACAGTGAAGCTCTGAATGCACGGAATTTCAAAACAATTCATAATGAATTGATATCTAAACTTCATAAAATCAGAAACTCATGCCATTTGTCTCAAGATAGCACTACATTAGCAGAAATAATGAAAGAGTTAGATAGAAGCAAATCTATTCTTGCAGGTTATCTAGGTATTAAGTATGAAAACTCGTTGTTTGATCAACTTGACGGAAAAGGCCGATATGAAAACTATTTGTATGCGGTGAAAGAACTTATAAAAGCAGAAAGTTTAATTAACCCTGTAATTATTGAATTGGAAGATGCTCACTGGTTAGATGAAGATTCAAAAGAATTTTTGAAAATACTCACAAGAAATATTGAAAATTTTCCTGTTCAAATTCTCTGTCTTGTTAGATATAATGATGATGGTAGCAAGTATTCCCTTGACCTTAGTAATACTGTAAAAACAAATTCCTTGGATTTAAATGTATTTTCAAGAAAAAATATATCTGATTATTCAAGAATGGTATTAAAAACAGAAAGATTCCTTTCCGAGGAATTGCAGAATTACATTTACGAGAAAACGGATGGAAATCCATTTTTTATGGAGCAGATACTGCTTTATCTAAAGGAACTGGATCTATTTCAATTGGATAAAAATAAGAATCTATTTTTTGACATGAAAGAAATAGAGAAAATTCCTTCCAGTATCCAGGCAGTGGTTATTTCCAGGTTAGATAGGCTGAGTCATGAGATGAAACAGGTAGTTCAAACTGCTTCCGTTCTTGGTAGAGAATTTTATATCAGAATTTTGTCGCAGATTTTAGGAAATGATAAACAGTTCCAAACGATATTTAAAAACAATCTAAGAGACATTGAACAAGAAAAAATATGGATGCCAATCTCTCAAATAAGTTACATATTTAAACATGCTCTGCTTAGAGATAGTGCTTATGGTATGCAACTTCAATCAAAACTTGTTCAGTTACATAAGTATGCAGCTTTCAGTTACGAAGAAGTATTTAAATTAAATTTGAAAGATTATTACGGTGATTTAGCTTATCACCATGAAAAAAGTGAAAACATAGATAAAGCGATTTATTATCTTGAAAAAGCTGGTGATCACGCAAGTAAGCATTACAGAAATGATAGTGCACTAAAGTACTATGAACAGGCTATTGCAAATCTGAATTCCTACACAGAAGGTATAGAAGATTCAATAAATGTTAGTGAAAAATTAATAGATATACATCTGAAAAAAGGTGAAGTTTTACAGTTAATCGGCAAGTGGGATAAAGCGTTGTTTGATTTCAAAATAGCAGTTGGACTGGCTGAAGAGATAAATGATAATAACCGTTTAGCACAGGCAGAAGGTAAAACAGGGTGGCAGTTGTGCCTACAGGGTAATCATTCAGAGGCTCTTAGCTGTTATGAAAAACAGTTGAAAATATGCAAAGACTTGGAAGATATGGCAGGAATAGCTGTTGCATCAGGTGGAATTGGACAGGTTTACTGGAAGACAAATCAGTATGAGAAAGCAATGGTTAACTTTGAACATCAACTTGAAATATCAAAATCACTGGATAACAGTAGTGAAATTTCAAAGGCTTATGGGAACATTGGAAACATTCATAAAAACAAAGGAAATTATTCTGAGGCTATGTTGTGTTATCAAACACAACTGAGAATTAATGAAAAAAATAAAGATAAGCAGGGAATGTCATTTGCGTTAGTTAACATAGGGCGTGTTTATGAAGATAAAGGTGATAGCAAAAAAGCATTGGAATATTTCACTAAAATGCTTGATTTAGCAAAAGAAATTGGTGACAAGCGTTTTATTTCTTTCGCCATGGGTAATATAGGCATTATATATAACTTTCTTAGTGATTTTGAAAATACACTGAAATGTTACGAAGAACAGTACAGGATTTCTGTAGAGCTTGGAGATAAAAATGGAATGGCTATGTCTTTAGGAAACACAGGCAATACTTACTATTTACAGGGAAATTACAGCAGAGCAGTACAGTATTTTACAGAGACATTACAGCTATACAGAGAATTGAAAAACAAACGAGGTATTTCAATAGCAAATGGGCTTATCGGTGTAATTTCCCGAAAAAAGGGTGAGTACAGTAAAGCCATTCAGTATTTTAACAGTAAATTAGACACCTGTGAAGAGCTGGGTGACAAACTTGGGCTTTCCAATGCCCTGGGTTATCTGGGTGATGTGTACTTTAGTAAAAAGCAGTTAACTAAGTCACTTGACTACTATTTACATGCTTTGTTAATTGATGATAAGATAGATTCTAAGCCACTTACAATCAATCATTTATTGGGTAAAGCAAATTGTCTTTTCTTTATGGGGCAGTACAAAGAGTCTAGGTTTTGTATTGATTCAATTCAATCGATTGCCTTGGAGTTAGATGATCAACACTATGTATTTATGTCTAAAGTTATGGAAGAGAAAATCAACTACAAAACATCAGAGAGTGTTACAAAGAAAAAACAGTGTATTGATAACCTTATTTTTATGCTTTCCGAAGAAATGGAAGAAGATAGACTGATTGAATTGAATTATGAGATTTCAATAATGCAAAATCAATTGAATATTAGTTATGCAATAAACTACAGGCAGAAAACAATCAATCTTCTAAAGGAACAATTCGAAAAGACTCCTGATGTTAGACATTTGAATAGAATAGAAGAGTTGCAAAAACAAAATTCAGGAGACTTATGAGATTATTACACACATCCGATTGGCATCTTGGTCGTTCGCTTTATGGAAGAAAGAGATACTCTGAATTTGAGTTATTTCTAAACTGGCTGGTTTTAACATTAGAAGAGAAATACATTGATGTTTTGTTAGTTGCTGGTGATGTTTTTGATACAAGTACGCCTAGCAATAAAGCACAGGAATTGTATTACAGATTCCTGTGTCGAGTTGCAGCTTCCTGCTGTAATTCTATTGTGATTATTGCAGGCAATCATGATTCGCCTTCGTTTTTGAATGCCCCCAGGGAATTGTTAAAGGTATTAAATGTGCATGTGGTTGGTTCTATTACAGATAATCCAGAAGATGAAGTTATTGTTTTGAACAACAACAACAAAAACGAACCACAAGCCATTGTTTGTGCTGTACCTTATCTGCGTCACAAGGATATTCGCTGTGTAGAAGCAGGAGAAAATATAGAAGACAAAAACGAAAAACTCACTCTTGGTTTATCCAACCATTACAGGGATGTTTGTGATTTGGCAGAGCAAAAAAAAGCAGCTTTCTCAGATGATGGGTTTAATAATGTACCAATTATTGCAATGGGTCATTTGTTTACAACCGGTGCAAAAACGGTAGATGGAGACGGGGTAAGAGAACTGTATGTTGGGTCTATTAATCGGATTGAAGAAGATGTATTTCCATCTTCAATAGACTATCTTGCCCTTGGGCATTTGCATGTTGCTCAGCCTGTTGGTGTTTCAAACAGAAAGTGGTATTCAGGTTCACCAATTCCAATGGGTTTTGGTGAGGCCAATCAGGAAAAGAAAGTATTTGTTATAGAGTTTGCAGAGGGTGATTTTTTGTTTGATAAGATTCCAGTGCCTTGTTTTCAATCACTTGTGCGCATTTCTGGTTCTCTTGAAGATATTCTTGTTAAATTAAATCAACTAAATGAAGATTCTAGCACTGCATGGCTTGAAATCGAGTATACTGGAAAAGATGTTGTGGGCAATCTTCGAGAAATGCTAAACGAGATGTTGTCTGGTTCAAATTTGGAAATACTAAGAATAAAAAACAGGCAGATGTTTCACAAGGTGATCAATTCTCTGAATCAAGATGAAACACTTGATGACCTGAAGGTTAGTGATGTTTTTCAGCGATGTCTTGAGACTTTTAATGTTCCTGAAGATGGGCGTAAAGAGCTGACTGATTGTTTCCATCAGATAGTAAAAGATCTGTTGGAAGAAGATGCCAATGCGGAGTAGCAGAAACACAGGTGAATTTTAATGAAAATTCTAGAGTTAAGATTTAAAAATCTAAATTCTCTTTATGGTGAATGGGTAATTGACTTTACTCATCCCGAGTATTTGTCCAACGGTATTTTTGCACTTACTGGACCCACCGGTGCAGGAAAATCAACAATTCTTGATGCAATTTGTCTTGCTCTTTATGGTGCAACTCCACGGCTTGGTAAAATTACTAAAGCAAATAATGACATCATGTCACGACAGACCGGTGATTGTTATGCTGAGGTTCTTTTTGAATCAGAAACCGGAAAATTCCGCTGCAATTTTGCTCAACACAGGGCAAGGAAAAAAGCTACAGGTGATTTACAACCACCACAACATGAAATTTCTTATGGCACATCCAATGGAAAAGTAATCGAAAATCAGATAAGATCGGTTGCCAAAGTTATTGAGCAGAAAACTGGAATGGACTTTGATAGATTTACCCGTTCTATATTGCTTGCCCAGGGAGGTTTTGATACATTTCTTAAAGCCGGTATTGAAGAAAAATCAAAAATTCTAGAGCAGATAACAGGTACTGAAATTTACACTACCATTTCAAAACGCGTTCATGAACGCTCCCGCCAAGAGAAAGATTTACTGAACATATTAAATGCGGAAACAACTGGTTTTAATGTGCTTGATCAGATTCAGGAAGTGGAAATCAAGCAGAATTTAGAGGAATCAGAGCAGAAACAAACAGACCTGTCTATTTTGGTAGATGAATCAGGTAAGAGTATTGAATGGTTAAATGGCATTAAGTCTAAACGGCGGGAGCTGGATGATTTATTTAATCAGACCGAAAAATTGAAGTCTACCATGGAAGATTTTGTACCACAACGGAAAATACTTGAATTTGCTTTAAAAGCTGCAAATTTTGATGGTATTTATGCAACGCTTATTGTGAAAAGAAATCAGCTGGAAGTTGAAAAAGGATCTTTGAAAGATGAAGAAACAAAGCTGCTCTCACGAAAATTTTCTGTAACTAAGAATGAAGAGATATTAAAGGGGGCAGAGCTGATCCGTGAGAAAGCTGGAAATGAGATAAGAGAAATAACTCCAGTTCTTGTTAAGGTTAGATCCATTGATCAATCTTTGAATGAGATGAAAAGGACTGTTAATGATCTGGAAAAAGATGTAATCAAACAAAAGCAGGAGATTAAAAAAATAAGTTCTGAAGAAAAGAAAATTCTGAAAGAACGGGAAACTGCCAAGGATGAAATCAGGCAAGCGGATGAATATCTTAAAAATAACTCTAGGGATCAGTGGCTTATTAGCGGTTTTGCCGGTGTGGAAGAGCGATTCATCACTATTCTTGCCACACAGAAAGAAAAATCAATAATTGCAGATTCTGTATCTATTGCTAGGAAGACACTCAAAACAGCACAAAATACCCTTAAAAAGCGTACAGTGCAGTTGAACTTGGCAAAAGAAAAAGCAAAAAAAACTGAGTTATCAGTTAATGAAGGTAACAATTTTCTTACTGTTTTGCTTGATGGTGTTTTGCTAAGAGAGTACCGAACTCAAAAAGAAACCCTGCTTCGAGAGATGTCTTTTCATAAAAAAATAGAGGACTTAAAACAGCACAGGGAAAAACTGATAGATGGTGAGGTTTGCCCATTGTGCGGCGCTGTGGAACATCCTTTTGCTGAAGGAAACACTCCGGTAGTAGATGATATTGAAATCAAGATAAACGGTTTAAGTGATTTAATAAAGCAGGCAGATGTTTTAGAATTACAAAACAAACAGTTAGCTGATGTTGACAAAAAGGCAGTGTTGAATCTTGCTGATTCTGATAAAAAGAATTCAGATGCAGAGAGTGAAAAAACTTATGCAGAAAAGAGTCTTAAAAACACTCAAGATAGACTTGATGAGATTACCCAAAACCATAATGAATTGAAAATTTCTCTTTTAGAGAGATTGAAACCTCTGGGCATAGAACAAATTCCCCATACAGATGCGGCAGTGTTACTTGATTCTTTAAGGGAAAGACTTAACAAATTCCAGTTTCAAGCTCACATACAAAGTGAAGTGAAGAAACAGATATTGGAATATGACAATAAGCTTGAGAGAATTTTGGGTATATCTGAAACACTAAATGTATCTTTGCAGAAGACTTCTATTTTGTTTGATAATAGGAAGAAGGACTTGTTAAATCTGGAAGAGCAGCGGAAGAAATTGTTTGGGAAGAAAAATGTAAATACAGAGGAAAATAGATTTAAAAGGATACTTGCAGAAGCAGAAGAGAATTTTAATCAGGCTGGAATTTTAGATGAACAAGCTAAGCAGAAACTGCTTTCCGTTGTTGAGCGTATAGATAAGCTGAAAGACTTGATCAAAACCGATCAAGAGAATTTAAAAGTGATTGAATCTGATTTTGTAATTAATTTGAATTCTGATGGATTTGCAAACGAAGAGCAATTCAATAAAGCCTGTCTTTCAGTAAAAGAGAGAGATAAATTGTTACATAAAGCAAAAGAGCTTGATGAAAAAGAAACACGATTAACTGTAACAAGAAAAGATAGGGAAATTCGCCTGCAAGCAGAAATAAGTAAATGTATCACAAATTCTTCAATGGAAGAATTGAAACCCATTTTTGAAAAATCCAAATTTGAACTTGTACAGATAATTGATTTGATTGCCGGTTTTAAACATAAAATTTTAGAAAATGTTAAAGCCAAAGACTTGATAAGGAAAAAGCAGATTGAAATTGAAAAACAGAAAAAAGAGTGTTCCAAATGGGAAAAGTTGTATAATCTTATTGGTTCAGCTGATGGAAAGAAGTTTAGAAACTTTGCACAGGGATTAACCTTTGAACTAATGGTTTCACACGCCAACATACAGCTTGGAAAGATGACAGATAGGTATCTATTATTAAGAGATGATCTGGAACCTTTGAAGCTTAATGTAATTGATAACTATCAAGCAGGAGAAATCCGCTCAACAAGAAACCTATCAGGAGGAGAAAGTTTTATAGTCAGCCTTTCTCTTGCTCTGGGGCTTTCCAGCATGTCCAGCCACAAGGTAAGAGTCGATTCGCTTTTTCTTGACGAGGGTTTCGGTACACTTGATGAAGAAACACTTGAAATGGCACTTGATACTCTTGCAAACTTGAAACAGGATGGAAAACTCATTGGGGTAATTTCACATATTTCATCATTGAAAGACAGGATTACAACGCAGATTTACGTTTCCCCTGAGTCTGGTGGTAAGAGTTTAATAACTGGTCCAGGATGCCGAAGGGTTTAGTTTGTTGACCTGTCTTAATTGTATTCTTATGCTACGCTTTCGTATTTTCTAAATTCGCCACCAAATGAAAGGGTACTTGTTTATGAAGCTTTTTTTCTATCTTCCTCTCTTGTTTCTTACTTTTGCTGTGAACGGTCAGGTATTGTATCGAAACAGTGATTCTCAAGCTGAAACCGCTGGGTTTGTTCAATCAGATGCTAATGGTTCAATAATTGAGTTTAATCTCTTGGATCTTGAGATGTTTGATGCAGAGCCATCAAGGTTTGGTCAGGCTGTTGTGTTTCGGATTCCAACGGATGGTGATTTTCTTGGAATTATTGGTTCACCGGATCTTCCTGTTGTAAGGAAAATGGTTTTGATTCCGAATTACGGAGATGTAGAACTGGAAGTTATTCAGGAAGAGACTGCGATTCTTGGAGATTACCGTATTGCTCCCTGGCAGGAAAGAAAAACCTGGTCAGGACAAATACCAGAGTACAGAATAAACAATGATGTATATCAGAGTTCTATGGCATTTCCAGCTGCTTCTGTAGAAATCGAAAACACAAGTATTCTGCGAGATATCAGGGTTGCCTGGGTGAGATTTAATCCAGTTCGAGTTAATCCTGTTACAGGTGAGACTTTCATCACAACAAACATAACTGTGAGAGTGAAAACCACTGATCAACCAGGCGAAAATGAGCTTGATAGAGTGCCTTCCGGGTACACAAGAAGTTTCCTTCCTATTTATAATCAGGTTCTTGGCTTTCAGAATGATCTTGATTCGGTAAATGGAAGTTATGTGTTTATAGGAAGCACAGAATCCCTTAATCTTGCACAGGATCTTATAAACTGGAAGAAGCAGAAGGGTTATGATGTTCAGTTGGGAGATTTGTCAACAATAGGAGGCAGCGTATCGGAAATTGATGCATGGCTTGAAGATGCTTTCAATAACTGGACAAATCCGCCGGAATATGTCATGCTGGTTGGTGATGATTATGTGGTACCATCGCCGCAGTATTCAGGTTCTGCAACTCATGCGGCTGATAATCAGTATGCAGTTGTTGGCACTGGCCCCCTTCCATCAATGCACATTGGTAGGATTAGTGGAAATGATACTGATGACCTTGCTTACATATCCTGGAAGATAGTAATGGCAGAGCGAGAACCTTATCAGCCCGCTGGTGATAGCTGGTTTGATGCAGGTTTTAGTATGGCTTGTACAGACTTTGAGGCCCCCCAAGAGGCTTATAGAATCCATCAGTTGTTCATGGCCGAGGCCCTTGAGTCAACTTTCTATTGCGCTGCTTCAGGAGGTGTAAACCCTACTCTTTCCGCTGTTACTTCTGATTTTAATGAAGGTGTTTCAGCTGTGAATTATATAGGCCATGGTACTGTCACAGGCTGGGTAACCTCCGGTTTTAATATCTCTTCAATTTCCAATCTTACAAATGGAAGACGAATGCCATGGGTTTTTACAATTGGTTGCCAGAACGGTGAGTTCGACGGGTATTACTGTTTTACTGAAGCGTTTTTATCTGAAGGAACCATTAGCGACCCCAAAGGAGCCATTAATGTAATGGGTTCTTCCACAAATACACCTGTTGGACCAGGCGATACCCTTCAAGTACACACTTTCAGGGGTTATTTTACCGAGGATATCTATCATCTCGGTGCTGCACATACCTTTGGTAAGGCAGGCTGTTATACCTCTTTTGGTTCTAGTGGCGTAGATATGATAAATATGGCACATGTGTTTGGTTGCCCGGAGACTGATATTTTTACTGACACATCACCCATCTCACCGTTATCAAATTCTCATTCACCTACCGTAAATGCAGGTTCTTTCCAAGTTACTGTTACCGATGGAACAGAAACTCTTATAGAGGGTGCTCTTGTTGGTGTTTATTATGCTGATACCGGTGAATTGCTTGACGGTGCTTACACAGACGCCTCAGGTGTTGCGAATTTCACCATTGAAAGTCTTCCCGGTGCAAATGCAGTTACAATAACATCAACCGTTCACAATCGTGTACCTGCAATTACTTATGCAAATACCACAGGTACAGAGGAAACGGAAACAGCAGCACTTCCTGTGTTCCATCTTGCAAACATTCATCCTAATCCAATATCATCCACAGGAACCATTTCATTTAGCACATCTGTAACAGGTAATGTGGAGATTGAGATTTATGATATTGCAGGAAGGAATGTTACAACAGTTCATTCTGGTAATATGGAAGCGGGAATTCATTCTCTTTTATGGCAGCCAGCCAGTTCAACTGGAACACCAATTCCCAATGGCCTTTATTTCATTAGTCTTACAACACCGCAGGGTAGATTAACAAGGTCATTCGCAATTCTCAGGTAGTTGTTTAACAGAAATTCAGGGGCGGTTTTTATACTGTCCCTGAGTTACTTTGGGGTTTGTGTTTTAATGAAACTCTTCCGTTTCGAATAACTCTCAGTGGAAACCAGTGCTCAGGCAGGTGGTCCAGGTAGGGTGGTCGGATAAATCTTCCACCAAGCAGAACAAGATCTGCCTTTTGCTCACTGTTTCTTATGAGTCTTCCAGCTGCTTGAATTACTCGATTTATTCCTGGAATGGCGAATGCATGAAGAAATCCATCTCTTTTTGTATCCTGATATCTCTCTTGAAGAAGTTTCTGACGCATGGAAATTGATGGCAGGCAGGGGCCTGCAATGAAACATCCGCTTAAATCAGGGATGCTAAGGTCAACGCCTTCTGCAAAAAGACCTCCAGCTACCACAAGAATCAGATGATTGCCACTGTTTATTAATTGTACAAAAGCTGCTCTTTCACTTTCCGTCATCTCTCGCTTTTGTGTTATCAATTCAACTCCCGCTTCTTCGGCAGCCAGGGCTATTTTTTCCATCCAGGAAAATGATGGGAAAAAAACCATCCAGGTACCAGGTTTTTTAGATCGAGCACCTTGAAACCGTTGAATCATTATTTTTGTCTGTTCATCTCTGTATTTGTAAAGTGTGCTGATGGCTGGATCTACCCATACAGACAGATTGTCCTTAGGAAATGGCCATCCCACTGCTTTGGTGGTTAGTGTTTTTTTAGTCCCTAAACCAAGTTCAGCAGAGAAGTGTTCCATTGGTTCAATTGTGGCTGAGAAACAGGTAATACTTGAACACCTGGAATGTTCTTCCGTAATAAACTTTGAAGGGTCTGTACAGTACCACTGGATAAGAGTATCTGTCCCTTCTTTTCTGGCAAGTAGATGGAAGCGTTCATCTAGATTTTCTGATACCCTTGAAAAAACAGTTATTGCTCTGCTTAATAACACAACCTCACTAGGAGCGTTTGCATCACCACCTAGTGTTTTTTGCCATTTTCGTCTGTTGATTCCCGGTAACTCTATTTCGTCAGATAGTTTAACGGTATTCTCTTTGTATGGCCAGGGTTGATCTGCATAAGCTTGCAAGACATTTCTCCAGGGGCGAAGAAGATTTTGTAGTTTTCGATTGCCTCTGGCATAAGACCAGGCTTTTTCCATCCATTTAGTTTTTATCTCTGGCGACCATATACCACGAACTCTTTCTGGCAGATTAGCTGCTTCGTCAATCAGAAGAGAACATCTTGCAGCTGTTAACTCGTTATCGAAAAAGCGCTTTAGTCTTATTCCTGGATCAAATACATAATTGTAATCACAAGCTATTAAATCACATCTCTGAGAGACAAATAAAGCAAGTTCAAATGGACAGACTTCCGCCTGAATTGATTCTCTTTTAAGGTCTTCAGCTGTTATTATTACATTCTTTGTTAGTTTTTCTATTACACCGGATGCTCTTATACGAGATTCAAATTCCTCAGCATAAGGGCATAACTCAGTGTTACACCGTTCCATATCCATGGGGCATGAGTTTTCTCGAGATGATAGAATAATTGTTCGAAGTGGAAAACCCTGTTTTACAATTCTTTCAGCTGTTTCAGTAAGAATTTTCTTTTGAGTATTTTTTGAAGTGAGAAAAAAAAGTATTCTCCAGTTGGTTACAGCTGGTGCAATTGCCCCTGCTAGAACTGCAATAGTTTTACCGGTACCAGTTGGGGCTTGAACAAGAAGCTCGGCTTTTTCATTTCCAGTGTTTCTTACAAGATCCATTATTTCCTTCTGCCCAGCACGGATACTGCTGAAAGGAAAACTGAAGGATTTTAGCGCTTCGTTTAACTCAATATGCCGCTTCCATTCATTATTCACAAAAAAAGAAAGATCTTCTACGAAACCTTGCCAAAGGTCCACTATCTTTTTGTCTTTTAGATCAATTGGAAATTCAAGGGATTCCTTTGAGTCTGGATCTGTATAGATCAGGGCAGCATTTTTTGCACCGAGGGCATTTGCATAAAAAAGAACTTGAAGTAGATGGTGAGTTGCAGGGGATTTTGGCATAGGCTGAGCTGTTTTTACTTCGATAACAGTTTCACCATCTTCAGTTAGAAGATCTGCTCTTCCTGTGATATGAAAATTGATACCGTTTTCTTTTGTTAAAAGCATGGCAGGAACTTCACAATTGCAAATTCTGAGTTCTGCCAGTTCTTTTTGCTTTCTGGTGTGCTCCCTCTGTCTTGTTTTTATATCAATAGATGAGTCGCCACTTCTTAAAGTATCAGGTGGGCGACACAAACCAATAAGAACTCTTATGGAAGACGTCACCGTACCTGAATCTTTATCGAAAGGTATTAGCATGGTTTGTCTTTCCCTTTGTGAGTGTTAAAACAACTATGAAATATAGCTAATTAATTAAGAAAAAAACTAGTATATATGGAGCGATAACAATTTGCAAAATAAGAAAGGAAAATGTGACTGTATTATGAAAAAACAGACTTTTACAATTCTCTTGTTTTTGTTTTTGGTGTTTTTCGGTGGTTCAGCTTTGGCAAATACAATTCTTTATGTAATGCCGGAGGAAACAGCACTTCATGAGGGTACATGGTTGCAATGGCCTCACAATAATTTGTATGGCCCGTACTACATAGAAGATGTTCAACCAACATGGGTCTCTATGACCAGCGCTCTTCAGTCCGGCGAGAATGTTCATATCATAGCATACGATGCTACTGAGCAATCAAACATAATATCGGTATTGAATGCCGCTGGAGTTCCTTTGGATAATATTGATTTTTTCATTCATCCCACCGATGATGTTTGGATTCGAGACAATGGACCAATGTTTGTTTACGATCAAAATGATGACATGGTAATTCTTGACTGGGCTTTTAATGGTTGGGGAGGAGATACTCCATATTCTCTCTGCGATGTAATTCCACACAGTATCAGCTTAGATATTTCTTTGCCATGGATTGATTTAAGTGATATGGTTCTTGAGGGTGGAGCCATTGAACACGATGGTTATGGAACCATGATGGCCACAAGAAGTTCGATAACTCATCCAAGCAGAAATCCTTCTTTAACTGAAAGCCAGATTGAAGAGTATCTTACGGTTTATATGGGAATCACGAAATTTATCTGGCTTGATGGTCTTTATGGGTCTGAGATTACAGATATGCATATAGATGGTGTAATGAAGTTTGCAAACGATAGTACAATAGTGACAATGAGTAATTCTGATCTTCTTTACTGGGAGCTTACACAACCAGATATTGATGTTCTGTATGCAGCAACTGATTCAGAGAATGAACCTTACAATTTTGTGTACATTCCTCTTACGCAGAACAATGTTGTAACCACTTATGGTGCAAACCTCGGTTACAAGGGATCTTATGCTAATTACTATATTGCAAATACAGTTGTTCTTGTTCCAACTTACAATGATCCCAATGATTTAGTGGTTATTGATATTATTCAGGAACTTTACCCAGATCGAACTGTGGTTGGTATTGATGTAAGAAATTTGTATGCATATGGGGGAATGATTCATTGCGTAACACAGCAACAGCCGGTAGACCTGAGTTCTTCTGGTATGACCCAGGGAGTATCAGATTTTTTTCAGTTGTCTCAGAATAGTCCAAATCCATTCAGTGAGACTTCTTCTATTTCTTTTTCAACTGCTGAGATAGTTTCTGTGGAAGTAGATGTTTATGATATTATGGGGCACATAGTTAAAGATATGTCACCCTTTTCAGCCTCTCCAGGTGAGCACTTTGTTATGCTTTCGGCAGACGAGCTTGGCAATGGTGTTTACTTTTACACAGTAAAGGTTGATGGTCAGATAATGTCAAGCAGAAGAATGATGGTAATAAAGTAGCTTTTAAGAAAAAATACAGTAGCAAAAAAAAGAGCCACCAGAATCTGGTGGCTCTTGATTTATGAGTCTTACTGAACTGGAGTCAATGTATAAGTCAAAGTGAAAAGACCTTCTACATAGTCACCATCAATATGAATTTCAGACTGGTCATTTGCAACATAAACAGTGAGAGAAGCACCATCAGACATGCAGCTCATTCCCATACCTTCGGGAACATCCCAACCACAGTCGCCATAGTAGAAGTCATAAGTATCAAAGATACCGAACTCGGTATCTTCTGCGAATTCAGCAACAAGTACAAGTGTTCCATCAGCATCTTCCTGAGAAACAATATCCATTCCATTCTGCACAAGGAAATCCTGTGGCCATGGTGCTGGAAGTACTGTTGTTGTCCATCCACCCTCACTGACTTCAATAACTTCAACAACTTCAACTTCTTCAATCGCAACTGTTTCTTCTGTTACATCTTCTGGTGTTTCAGTAGTAGCAACTTCTTCTGCTGGTTCGCCACAAGCGAACAAAACAAGACTCATTGTTAATGCAAATAACAGTACTGATAATTTCATAATCCCCCCTAGAGATTTTTTAAAAAAATGCTGTTGCCAGCTAGTGCTCTGTACGCCTTAATACTTCGGTATAAAACGAAGCTTTATGATTTACGGAGTATAAGTATATCTCGGAAAACCGAGAGGGCAATATAATTTCATGAGAAGACATAACCAAGTGCCTTGTTAAGCAAAAGCAGTTGATTGCATGATTTTCATTTCATTTCATTGGTTTGTTTCGTTTTGTCGTGTAGTTGCTCAGGGGTTTTCTGTATATTCCCCTATCAAAATCAAAAAGGAGATTTCATGCAGAAAAAGCCCCTTATAAGTGCCTCAGAGAGGCTCACCAAGCTTCCACCGTATCTTTTTGCAGAACTTGACAGACAAAAAAAGGCTGCAAAAAAACGCGGGCTTGACCTTATCGATTTCGGAATTGGTGATCCTGATATGCCAACGCCAGACGTGATTGTAGAAGCTGGTCAGAAAGCCATTGCTGATCCTGTAAATCATAGATATCCAGATGGATCTGGCTGTGATTCATTCAGAGAGGCATGCCAGGGTTGGATGAAAAGTCAGTTCGGAGTGGAATGCGAAACTGCTTCAGTTATCGGTTCAAAAGAGGGGATTGCTCATATTCCCATGGTTTTTTGTAACCGAGGCGATCTTGTATTGATTCCAAATCCAGGTTATCCTGTATACCGAGCTTCCGCTATATTGGCTGATGCTATTCCTGTGGATTTACCACTGCTTGCAGAGAACAGTTTTTTGCCGGATTTTGATAAAATCCCACCAGCGGTTCTTAGAGATGCAAAAGTTCTTTTTCTAAATTACCCCAATAACCCCACAGGCGCCGTTGTTACACTTGAGCAGATGACAGAAATCGTAGAATTTGCAAGAGCCAATAATCTTCTTCTTGTGAGTGATAACTCATATAGCCACATTAGATTTGACGGCGAAAAGCCTCAAAGCTTTCTTCAGGTGCCCGGTGCAGAAGATGTAGTTCTTGAATTTCATAGTCTTTCAAAAACTTTCAATATGACCGGTTGGAGAATTGGTTTTGTTGCCGGTGGAGCTGATCTTTTAAGCACATTTATGGGTGCAAAAGAAAACATTGACTCTGGAGCTTTTACTGCAATCCAGAAAGCTGCAGAAGTTGCCATGGATATGCCTCCAGACCTTCTTGAGCAAAGAATGGAAATCTATAAGGAAAGAAGAGATATTCTGGTGTCAGGGCTTAAAAAACTCAGCTGGGACGTTTTCGATTCTCCAGGTACTTTTTATGTTTGGGTAAAGCTTCCTAGAGGTGCAGACTCAATGGTTTTTGCTAAAAAAATGATTAACCATGCCGGAATTGTTATTACTCCTGGTAGTGGGTTTGGAACTTGGGGCGAGGGATATATTCGATTTGCTCTTACAATTCCTGCAGCAAGAATTCACCAGGCAGTTGGAAGACTTGAGCAGATGGAATTACACAAGGGAAGGCTTCTGAAATGGTTGAAAAAAACAGGAGACTGACAGGAGTACTGCGATTGGAAGGGGTTTCTCTAACACTTCCAGTTGGGGCTTTTGCTTTTGAACGAATTGAGCCCAGAAAAATTCTTCTTGATCTTGAATGGCAAGGTGAGATATTAGCAGGAGAGCATCCTGTGGTGGATTACTCTGAAGTGTGTTCTTCTTTGAAAAGTAAACTTGAACCAGAGTATTTATTTATAGAGCAACTTGCAGCAGATACTCTTTCTCTTTTGGTGGAATTGTGGCCAGGGGTATGGACGGTTACTGTGTATAAGGATCACCCCCCAACAGATCCGCCCATGGAAAGAGCCTCCATTACCATTAGCAGCAAATGAAAAGAGCATTTGCACTTAGTTTGGGTGGAAACCTTGGTAAGGTTCAAGATAGTATAAGCCGCTGTGTTCAGTTGCTTAAGAAATCACCATTTGTTTTGGAACTAAGGGTTTCGTCTTTGTATAAAACAGCCCCATGGGGGGATGTGAATGGTGGTGATTTTCTGAATGCCGCAGTTGCAGGAATGTGGCTTGGAACCGACAAAGAGCTTCTGTTACTGTGCCGTTCCATTGAGGCTGAGTTTTCTGTGCCAGTGAAAAAAAACAGTGCTGCCAGGGTCCTTGATGTTGATGTGTTATTCTTGCAAAATGGCCAGTCTACCCAAGAGCTTACAGTGCCTCATCCTAGAATGACTCTTCGTAAATTTGTTCTTGTTCCTCTTTGTGAAGTGTGGTCTGAAGATGTTCCAGGATTAAATTTAACACCACTTCAACTGCTAAAACGCGTACAGGATACCTCTTCTATTATATTCCAGGGAAATGTTAAATTAACAGGGAGTTGAACCAGTTTGAAAGGTGCAAGATATCTTGTTGTAGAAGGGCCGGTAGGGGTTGGTAAAACAAACCTTGCCAGAAAACTTGCAACCAGGCTAGAAGGGCGTGTTGTTCTTGAGGAAACAGGCGAGAATCCATTTCTTAAATTGTTCTATAGGAACAAGAAGAAATATGCATTTCAAGCTCAGGTCTCTTTTTTACTGGCAAGATATATTCAGCAGACAAGATTTATTCATCCTGATTTGTTTTCAAGTTATCTGATTTCAGATTTTTTGTTTGGCAGAGGAACGATTTTTGCCAGAGTGTGCCTTGGGCCGGATGAACTTGATCTTTATGGGAAATTAATGGAGCAGCTTGATCCAAGGGTTCCTTCACCAGATCTGGTTGTTTATCTGCAAGCATCAACAAGTATTCTGCTTGACAGAATTAATAAATTTGGAAGAAATTTTGAGCGTGATATGGATAGAGGGTGGATTGAAGATTTAGTTGATTCTTATAACAGCTGGTTTTTGAGGGATAGGCAGTATCCTGTCCTTGTGGTGAACACTGATTTTGTAGATTTTTTCAATGATGAATCAGCGTTTGAAGGGTTAGTTAAAGCTATTGAAGAACACTCAGGTGGAATTGTCGGATACAATCCGTCACGAAATAAAGGATTATTGTTTTGATAATAACTGATAGCGAAAAACAGATATCAGACTTGTGTGAAGAATGGCGAAAAGAAGGGTTTTCCATTGGTTTTGTTCCAACTATGGGAGCTTTGCATGATGGGCACCTTAGTCTTGTAAAAGCAGCAGCAGAAGCTTCAGATAAGGTAATTGTTAGTATCTTTGTAAATCCTTCACAGTTTGGTGCTGAAGAAGATCTAGATAAATACCCTCGAACTTTAGAAAAAGATTGTACTCTGGTGGAATCTGTAGGGGCATGTGCTGTGTTTACTCCTTTATCTTCTTCTGTTTATCCTGATGGATTTTCTACAACTGTTTCTGTTTCTGGAATCAGTGAAGGTCTTTGTGGAGCTGTTAGGCCAGGTCATTTTGATGGTGTTACCACCGTTTGTGCTGTTTTGTTTGGTATAGTGAAACCAGATATTGCGATTTTTGGCAAAAAAGATGCACAGCAGCTTGCAGTGATTAAGCGTATGGTATCTGATCTTAGGTTACCTGTTGAAATTGTTGCAGCCCCCATATTAAGAGAGCCTGATGGACTTGCCATGAGCAGTCGCAATAAGTATCTCTCTGTTGATGAAAGAGAGCAAGCTTCATTGATAAGAATTGGGCTTACTGCCGCCTCGAATCTTTTTCAAAAAGGCGAGCGTAATTGCTCTGAATTGCGAAAAATGTTCAGGTTAACAGTAGAAGATGCTTCACTACTGAATGTGCAGTATGTGGATACGGTTGACCCTGATACTATGGTAAGGGTTGAAAAGGTACAAAATAGTGTTCTTCTGGCAGTTGCTGTTTTTGCCGGTAAGACAAGACTTATAGATAATATTTTGATCAAGTCGGAGGTTTAGAATTGCTTAGGTGTTTTTTGAAGTCAAAGCTTCACCGAATGGTTGTTACTCAAGCTGAACTTGATTACATGGGATCAATTACAATTGATCGTAATCTTATGGATATGGCGGGGTTATATCCGAATGAGAAGGTACTTGTTGCTGATATAACCACTGGAAACAGATTTGAAACTTATGTTCTTGAAGGTAAACCAGGTACTGGTGTTATATGCATAAATGGTGCTGCGGCTAAACTTTGTGATCCAGGAGACAGGGTTATAATTCTGCAGTTTGTTTGGCTTGATATAGATAAGGAATCAATTCTTGATCCTGTTGTTATAGTTGCCGACGATTCTAATTTAAACCCTAGGGAGTTTTCATGATTACAGCAGCAGTGATATTGGCAGCCGGTATGGGAAAAAGAATGAAATCAGACCTTCCTAAAGTTCTTCATCCTGTTCTTGCAGTACCAATGGTGGAAAGAGCGGCAAAAGCAGCAGAGGCCGCCGGGGTAACTGAAGTAACGGTGATTATTGGCCATGGCCGTGAAAAAGTAATTCCTATTCTTGAAAAAAACGGATGGAATTGGGCTATTCAGGAAGAACAACTGGGAACAGCACATGCGGTGACTTGCGGTTTGGAACAGATAAAAAATGCAGACGAGGTTGTTGTTCTTATGGGTGATGTTCCATTACTTAAAGAAGAAACCATCAATGAATTGCTTCAGGTTCTGCGAAAAAGCCAGGCAGCTCTTGTTGTATTAACTACCACTCCACCGAATGTAACAGGTTATGGAAGAGTTATTATAAATTCCAATGGTAAAATTGATAGAATCGTGGAAGAAAAAGATGCTTCTGTTGAAGAAAAAAAGTGCAACATTATAAATACTGGAATCATGGCTTTCAACGGCAACACTCTTATGGAAGTATTACCTATGATAGGAAATGCGAATGCTCAGAATGAATTCTATTTAACAGATGCTATTTCAATAGCTACAGAGTTAGGCAAAGATGTACTTCCTGTTTTTACAGCTCACTGGCAGGAGGTTGCCGGGGTGAATAACCCGGTACAGTTATCAGTATGTACATCAGTGATGAAAAGACGAGTTGTAGAGGCGCATTTACTTGCAGGAGTGGTTATTCCAGATTCTGATTCAGTATGGATTGAAGATTCTGTGATTATCGGAAAAGGTGCTGTAATTGGTGGAAATTGCAGACTTTCCGGTGAAGCGGTTATAGGTGCTGGTGCTGTAATTGGCCATGGTTCAATAATAAGTGATGTAGTTATTGATCCAGGCACAATTGTAGATGTATTTTCTGTTTACGGAGTTGAGTAATGACTGAAAGGTTATGGGCTCCTTGGAGATACGATTATGTCACATCACCAGGCAGTGATAAAAAGCAATGTGTTTTCTGTGGAATCGGGTTAGATGACCCTTCAAAAGATCACGAGAATCTTGTTTTGTTTAGGGCTGAATTTTGTTTTGTTATACTTAATAGGTATCCTTACATAAATGGTCATTTGATGGTGGTTCCATTTCGTCATGTTGGGGATTTATCCAGCTTGACTAAAGAGGAAAGAAATGAAATGATGGATTTGGTTGTTCAGGCAGAAAATGCTCTTAAAAAAGGCATGAATTGTCAGGGAATGAATGGAGGATGGAATTTAGGATCAGCCGGGGGAGCTGGAATACCCGGTCATCTTCATATGCACATTCTGCCCAGATGGAATGGTGACACTAATTTCATGACAACTGTTGGTGCTATTCGCGTGGTATCCCAATCATTGGAAATGGCTCAGGAGAAGCTGTCAAAGTATTTCGGAGAGGATAATTAATCATGGCTTCAACCAGGCGCAAGAAGAAAAAAAGCAAAAAGAATCTTCCAGTAATTCTCATATCTCTTGCTGTTGGTTGTCTGATAACTTTAGCTGTAGTTTATTCTCCGGGATGGTTTCAAGAAGAAATAGATGTGTCTTCTCTGATATCTAATTTTCAATTCAGCGATTCCACAGCACCACCTGATACTATTTATATAGAGGTCTGGAACGGAACAGGTATAGCTGATCTCGCTGGGCGTGCCCAGAGTTTTTTTGAGACCCGTTCAGGGCAAGTTACTTTTTATGCCCCTGGACCTCCTATTAATGCCGAGGATATGAATTACGCAGAGACTGTGATAGTATCACGAGATACATCATTTTCAGCTGCAAGAGAAGTGGCAGAGATGATTGAATTAGGCGATTCTTCCATCGTAATGATGCTTCCGTCGGCAGATGTTCCCGCACGTATTGATGTTACAATAATTCTAGGAAGGGATCGAGCAGATCCTGCCTATTTTATACCATATAGAAACTGATTCTTACAATACATCCCGAAAAGGGATTAAAGAGTGGAGGACTCTTGAGTACAGAGAATGAAAACAAGGACGTACTTGAAACAATAGTTGAAGCAATTCATCAGCGTCATGGATATGATGTTGTTGCGCTTGATATGAGTGAATTCCCATTAACAATGGATATTTTTCTTATAACTTCAGCTGATAACCGAGTACAGTGCAGAGCTATAGCAGATCATGTGGAAAGAACTGCCAGAGATATGGGTTGGAAACTGCACCACAAAGAAGGTTATGACGAAGGAAGCTGGATTTTACTGGATTTCATTGATCTGGTGGTTCATGTCTTTATTCCTAAAACCAGGAAGTACTACGACATAGAAAGTCTTTGGAGTGATGCTCCGGAAAAAAGATTTGAAGACAAAGCAGAAATACCTTTGGATGAGGAGTTGACTTTTGAAATCGCCCCTTCAGATCAGGGCTGATTTAACATCAGCAATGCAGGCAGTCTTACTGAGTGAGTTTCAACTAGAGAATTATCCAGTGGAGGTTATTCCCTCTAGAAATTTATCTTTTGGCGATTTGGCCTGTAATTCTGCAATGCCTCTTGCTGGAAAGCTGAAAAAGTCACCTAGGCTTATTGCTTCTGTGCTGGCTGAAACTATCAAGACTTCAATTCCGCAGATTGAAAAGGTTTCTGTTGACGGTCCTGGTTTTTTAAACATTACCTTATCTTCAGAATACCTTGCTGAGTTTACAGTTGCCGTTGCAATCGGTGGAATCGGTCAGTTTATTCCTGCTGTGGGAGCGGGTAAAACAGCTCTTGTAGAGTTTGTAAGTTCAAATCCAACAGGACCTCTTACTGTGGGACACTGCAGGCAGGCGGTGCTTGGTGATGCTGTTTCACGATTGCTTCAATCGGTAGGGTGGAATGTTCAGCGGGAATACTATTTCAACGATGCCGGTAAACAGATGGAAAGACTTGCGGAATCACTTGCAGCAAGATATCTGAATCTTCTAGGTGGTTCCATGGAAATACCTGAAGGTGGTTATCAGGGTGAGTACATTAAACACTGGGCTGAAGATCTGCGGAAAGAAAAGGGAGATTCACTAGAGTGGCCTGAGCAAAAGGTTTTATTCAGGCAATATGCATCAGGCAGAGCTTTTGTTCTGATAAGTGATGACTTGAAATTACTGGGAATTACTTTTGATAGATATTTTGCCGAGAGTGAACTGATACCTGACGCAGTGGAGGCTGCAATTTCTTCATTGCAAGAAAAGCAGCTTATCTACAAAGATAAAGAAGACCCTAGAAAGCTCTGGTTGAAACTGTCAGAAATGAATCGCCCGGATGACCGTGTAATTCAAAGGGAAGACGGAACATACACTTACAGAATGCCAGATATTTCATATCATCTTGATAAATTTAAAAGGGATTATGATTTAATTGTAGATATTTTTGGATCCGATCATATTGACACATGCAAAGATGTTGAAGCTGTACTTACAGAGCTGCTTGGGAAAGAGCTTGTTTCAAGCCGTCTTAAGACAATTCTTCATCAGTTTGTTACCTTGGTACGGGGTGGGGAAAAAGTTAAAATGTCCACCAGGGCAGGGAACTTTGTTACTCTGCGTGATCTTGTGAATGAAGTTGGATCTGCTGATGTGGTACGATACATCTTTCTTACAAGACGAGCTGAGGCTCATATGGATTTTGATCTTGAAGTGGCTGCTGCTGAAAACGAAGACAATCCTGTGTTTTATGTGCAGTACGCTTTTGCAAGAATTAGTGGAATTCTTCGAAAAATTTCTGACTCTGACATTGTTCAAGTTAAAGAACCAGAGAAATTGATGTCAGCTCTAACAGGCGAGAGGGAAAGAAATCTGATGAGACTTCTTGAAACAATTCCTCTTAGAGTTTCAGCGGCAGCAACTGCACTTGAACCACACAGGATACCTGATCTTCTTGCAGAAATTGCACGGGCTTTTCACGGATTTTATCAGCATCATAAAGTGGTTGATTTCGATAACATTGAGACTTCTGCAGCTCGACTTACATTGTGTCTGGCTGTTCGTTGTACTCTTAATGATCTTTTAACTATTCTTGGAGTTCGCGCTCCGGAAAAAATGTAGAGAGGAACAGTTATGTCTGTTCTTGTGGTGGGCTCAGTTGCTCTTGATACACTTACTACTCCTGCTGGCAAGGTTGAAGATACTCTTGGAGGCTCTGCTGTTTATTTTGGTCTTGCAGCAGGTCAGCTGGCAGAGGTACGAATTGTGGGAGTTGTAGGACTTGATTTTCCAAGCAAGGAAAAGGATTATCTTCAGGAAAGAAATGTTGATGTTGAAGGTCTTACTGTGGGGCGTGGACCTACTTTCCGCTGGGAAGGGGTTTATGGTCCAGACTTTGGTGATGCAAAAACAATCCGAACCGAGTTGGGTGTTTTTGCAAGTTTTGAACCTGTTCTTCCTGAAAAATATCGTAAGACACCCTATGTGTTTCTTGCTAATATAGACCCGGATCTTCAGATAAAAGTACTGGATCAGGTTGAAAATCCCACATGGATAGCTATGGATACAATGAATTTGTGGATAGAACACAAAAAGGAAATTGTGTTAAAAGCCATGAAAAGGGTTGATATTCTATTGGTAAATGCTTCTGAAGCGAAACAGTTATCAGGGTCAACCGATTTATTCAGAGCTGGCAAATATATATTAAATCAAGGTCCTAAGTATGTTATTATTAAGCTTGGATCAAGTGGTGTAATGCTTCTTGGCGGTCCACAGCCATTCCTTTTGCCAGCATGCCCTGTTAAAAAAGTTATCGATCCAACAGGAGCCGGAGATACCTTTGCAGCTGGACTTCTTGGTTATCTTGCTGGAATTGGTGGCGAATTAACATTCGAAAATATCACCAAAGGTCTTTGTTATGGTTCTGTAACTGCAAGTTATGCCATTGGTGGTTTTGGTGTTCAGGCCCTTCGTACTCTTGAACGGTCTGAGATTGATAAACGACTGGCTTATTACCTTTCAACAAATCAGTTGAACAAGGTATCAGGATGAGTGGAATAGATTACAAAGACGCCGGAGTTGATATTGATGAAGGACTCAAAGCTGTTGATTTAATGAAAGCAGAAGTTAAGAAAACATTTAATGAAAATGTTCTTTCTGAATTGGGTCATTTTGGTGGTCTTTTTAAAGCAGATTTTCCAGGCATGTCTCAGCCTGTTCTTGTTGCAAGTATGGATGGTGTTGGAACGAAACTGAAAGTCGCATCTTTGATGGATGATTATTCAACAGTTGGTTCCGACCTTGTTAATCATTGTGTTAATGACATTCTTGTTCAAGGTGCTTTCCCTTTATTTTTTCTTGATTACATAGCTTGCGGTAAACTTGAAGCCCAGGTTGCAGCTCAGATTGTTACCGGACTAGCAAAAGCATGTTCAGAGAATGGATGCGCTCTTCTTGGTGGTGAAACTGCTGAAATGCCAGGTTTTTATAATTCAGGCGATTATGATGTGGCAGGAACTATCATTGGTTCTGTTGACAAAAGCAAAATTATAGATG
>JAOZUR010000005.1:76897-79683 GCA_029938555.1 Candidatus Sabulitectum sp.
TATGATGTGGCAGGAACTATCATTGGTTCTGTTGACAAAAGCAAAATTATAGATGGATCAGCCATAATCCCAGGAGACAAAATTATAGGTATAGGTTCCAGTGGATTGCATACAAACGGTTTTTCTTTGGCACGAACTGTTCTTTTCCAGAAAGCCGGCCTTTCAGTTACAGACCATCATGCCATTCTTGGGGAAGATTCTGTTGGTGAAGCTCTTTTGAAAGTTCATCGCAGTTACCTCACCCAGATGAAACCTCTGCTTGAGCAAGATATGGTGTCAGGTATGGCACACATCACCGGTGGAGGAATTCCCGGCAATTTGATTCGCATCCTTCCTGAAGGTTGTGGGGCTCACATAACTCCAGGGTGGCCTGTGCCTCCTATATTTAAGCTGATAAAAGAGCTTGGTGGTATCTCCGAGGTGGAAATGCGAAGAGCATTCAATCTTGGTGCTGGTTTTCTGATTGTAACATCACAGGCTGAAAAAGTTACAGAGATGTTATTAGAAGCCGGTGAGAAACCATTTGATGCTGGAATAATCACCAGTGGAAATTCTATAGAATACCATACGGAAGGAGTCTAAATGACTGATTTAGCATCACAGCTTTCTTTAGATCATGGAGGGAAAATTCTTCTAGCAGTTCTTGATGGTATTGGGGATTTACCAATTGATGATTTTGGTGGTCTTACACCTTTGGAAAAAGCAGAGACTCCTAATCTTGATAAACTTACAAAAACAGGAGCTCTTGGCCAGCAGTTACCAGTGGGTCGTGGCATAACCCCTGGAAGCGGGCCTGGTCACCTTGCACTTTTCGGATACGACCCTGTTAAATTTCTTGTTGGGCGTGGCGCTCTTGCTGCACTTGGTATAGGTTTTGAATTAAAACACGGAGATCTTGCTGCAAGAATTAATTTCTGTACTCTTGATAAAGACGGAGTTATTCTTGACCGAAGAGCAGGTAGAATTCCAACGGAATTATGTGAAGAACTGGTATTGTCTCTGAAAAAGATTACAATACCTGAAGTTGAAGTTTTTGTAGAACCTGTGAAAGAGCATCGAGCATGTGTAATTTTCCGGGCTCCAGCTCTTTCTGATGCTGTTCATGATACAGATCCAGGTCTGGTTGGCGAAAAACCTCTTTCTGTTGTTTCAACAGGCGCAGGTGCTGAATATGCTGTTAAAATAGTCAAAGAGTTTATAAAACAGGCATCAGCAATTTTGAAAGATAAAAAACCGGCCAACGGATTGCTTTTGAGGGGTTTTGCCCTTCACGAGGATTTCCCTTCACTTTCAGAGTTATACAAGTTAAATCCTGCCGCGGTTGCACTGTATCCCATGTATAGGGGAGTTGCATCTTTGGCTGGAATGGAACAGTTTGAATCTAATCCTGCAGACCTTACAGGTGAAGTTCAAGCAGCAAAGAATGCTTTAAAAAGTGGAAAAGATTTTGTTTTCTTCCATCACAAATACACAGACAGTTCCGGTGAGGATGGAGATCACAATCGAAAAGTGGCTGAAATCGAGAAATTTGATAAAATCATCCCATCTCTTATGGAGTGTGGATTTGATGTTATATGTGTTACCGGTGATCATTCAACCCCATGCCCCATGAAGTTGCATAGCTGGCATCCTGTACCGGTTCTTATTCATGGTGGACCACAAAGAACAGGTTGGAGTGATAGATATACTGAACGGGAAGCAGCAGCAGGCGCTCTTGGAACATTCCATGGGTACGAATTGATGTCATTGCTTCTGGCAGCCGCCGGTAGATTGGCTAAATTTGGTGCCTGATAATAACTCTTCTGCACTGGTTTGTCTTTCCGGTGGTGTTGACTCAACTGCAGCACTTCTTCGATGTTTTAATGAATTTGAAGAAGTTCGTGCAATATTTGTGAACACTGCCGGAAAGGATGCTCCACAAGAAGCTTATGATTCATGCGAGAAATTGGGAATTCAGTTAATCATAGCAAATGCCGAGGATTTATTCAGGAAACAAATAAAAGAAGTTACGCAGAAACTGTATTCGTTAGGTTTAACTCCAAATCCATGCGCTATATGTAATGCAACTGTAAAACTTGCTGTGCCTTTTGGAAAGTTAAAGGAAAATGAAGTTCTTGTTACAGGTCATTACGCAATATACAGAGAAGGTAAACTTCTAAGAGGCAAGGACCCTAAAAAAGATCAGTCTTACTTCCTTTCATTAGTATCAAAAAAAATCCTTGATAGAATGTATTTCCCTCTTGCTGATAGCATTAAAACCAGTGTTAGAGCTGAAGTGATTAAAGCAAAACTTCCTTACCTAATCAGTGAAAGTCAAGATTTGTGCTTTTCGCTTGGCAGCACAGGTAAACCAGGTAAAATAGTAAACAAATCCGGTGAAGAAACCGGGCTACACACCGGTCTTGATGGTTATACAATCGGCCAGCGAAAGGGCATAGGGGCCCATGATGGTAGAAAATTTGTGGTAGAGATCGACAAAAAAAACAACAGATTAATCATTGGGGATGAAGAAGACCTTTACACCAAACAGTGTTACATTACTGATATTAACTGGCTTATACCCCCCAAAAAAACAAAGTTCACCTGCCTAGCCCAAATCCGTTACAGAAAACCAGCCACAGCTGCAACAATCACGCAAATAAATAAGAACACAGCTGAAGTGCTTTTTGAAACACCACAAAAATCAGTAGCTCCTGGTCAGGTCCTAACGATGTATGAAAAAAACACAGTGCTAGCTGGAGGAATAATCTCTAAACAGTTATAGCGATATAACTGTAATCCACATT